>NZ_LZTC01000095.1:0-21523 GCF_001665905.1 Gordonia sp. 852002-50395_SCH5434458 | reverse complement strand
GCCGGGGCCGCAGAATTCGCCATAGCCAATTCTCTCAAACCACGAACCATAAACTAATTAACGACACGCGACACTAGCTGGTCGAGCGGGGCTCCCTCCGCTGGTCGAGCGGGCGCGAGCGCAGCGAGCACCCGAGTCGAGACCACCCAAGCCGGGACCACCCCCGCCCGGCGCTCTCTCACCCCGCCAGTGCGCGCACCGAAGCCGGGACCGCGGCGGGATCGCCGGTGTAAGTGATCGGGTCGTCGAACACCGTGCGCACGGGCACCACTCCGGTCCATGCGTCGGTGTCGGCGCCTGGTCCGCCAGTCCGCGCCTTGGCAATCCACTCGCCGTCGACGATCGGCAGTCGCAACGCGGTGGTCGCGGCGAGTTCCTTGCGTGTTGTCGTTGGGGTTTCGGCCACGCGGCCGGGAATCAGCTTGTCGCTCAGCGCATCCAATACTTCGGCTGGAAGTTCAGCGTTTCGTGCCACACCACGCACAACCGCCGACCGATAGTTGGCGGAATGGTCGAACAGCGTCTCGGCCACGACGATTCCGTCGAGCAGAAACACACTGAACGCGACCGGAGCACCAGACGCCACCTGTCGCAGTGCACCTGCGCCGGTGGAGCCGTGCAGGATGATGTCGTCGCGGACACGTGCGAACAACATCGGCACCGACCACGGCCAACCGTCGACGACTGTCGAGAGCGTCCCGACCTGAGCAGTGTCGAGAATGTCGTCGAGCAATGCGCGATCGCCTTGACGCTCGGGTTTGCGGGTCAACGTCGTCAACGCATCGGGCTGGGTGTCAGGGGCTGTAGACATACCGACCATCGTTCGCGACGACCGCCGTCGGCGCCACTCGTTTACGGGTACCCGCCGTCGCTATCAAGTTCGACGCTTCTTCCGCAATTACGTGGTCCGGTCGGTGTAGTCCGAACATGTGAGTTCTTGGTTCGAACGGGTGAATTTACGATCAAACAGTTGCCCTGCGATTCAGACATTTCGATACTGATGCCTGTCTGACATCGGTCGCGGGAACCGGTGATGCGCGCTTCCACGTCTGCACACCAGGAGAGTATCCATTGTCTTACCCCCCTTCCGGAACCTTCGGCGCTCCGGCGATGCCACCCACCGGGCCGTTCCAACCGATGCGGGACCAACAAAAGCGCCGCAATCGCACCATCGCTCTGGTCGCGATCGTCGTGGTCTTCGCGTTGGTTCTGGCGACTGTTCTCGTTCTTGTGTTGCGAGGCAAGGACGGTGGCCTTCGCATACCCGGCCTCAGCCTCCTGACGTCCGGTGAGGCGGGACCAGATCCGTTCGGGCCCAACGTCGCACTGACCAACAAGGAGCTGCCGAGCAATATCAAGCTCGCGCGGGGCTCGGGTGCCCCGGACAATGGCGCTCGCGTGGTCTCCGGCACCCAGCCCGGCCTGTACGCGGGTGGCGATTCGACCTGCGACACAGCAGCTCTCGGAAACTATCTGTCCAACAACCCGAGCCAGGCCCGCGCATGGGCCAGCGTGTTCGGCATCGACACCGCCTCGATCCCCTACTACCTCAACACGCTCACCCCGGTCGTCTTGACCGCCGACACGTGGGTGACCAACCACTCGTACCAGGGTGGCAGCGCCTACGCGTTCCAGTCGGTATTGCAGTCCGGCACAGCGGTTCTCGTCGACGGAGCGGGTGTCCCACGTGTGCGATGCGCGTGCGGCAATCCGCTTGCACCGCCAGCGTCGACGCCCCTCGGCGGCTACCGCCTGAGTGGACACCCCTGGCACGACTACCACTCGCATGAGGTGACTCGGATCGCCTACAACAACCAGAACGTCACCGTCGTCAACAACACGACGACCGTGATCAATCAGGCGCCGCAGAACACCGCAACCCCAGCGGCGGCAGTGCTTACGCTGCTCAACCTGACCAATGGACAGCAATTCGAACGTCCGGTCGGCGGAATCATCGACGTGAGTGGTCTTCCGCCGCTTGCGACCGCCTTGCCGACTCCTGCCGCGTTGAACACTCCGTTCGTCGCGAAGTCCGACGAGGCGGCAGCCGAAAACGGGCTGGCGCGGGCCGGCAGCACCGAAGCCGCCGCGGAGGTTGCCCAGCGTGCAGAGTCGAATGGCGGTGTGCCGGAAGGTGCACCCGACTCTTCGGCCGCATCGGAGCAACAGCAGAACGTTGCAGCGTCGGAGACTCCTGGCGCATCCGCGGCGGAGTCGACATCGTCTGAATCGTCGAGTGCCAGCTCATCGAGCAACGCCGCACCGAGCCCGACGCAGTTCTCCGGAGCGGGAGATGCCATCGGCAGCTTCACCTTCCGTGTCGATGATCGCAGCGTGAGCTGCCAGGCACCGACATCCGCGTCGTCCGGCACGATTGATCTCACCTGCAGCGACAACGTCGCACGCACGGTGTCCTCATCGTCGCTGGAGAAGTCGTCGGTCACCTCGTCGACCGACTCGACGACGCAGGTCTGGAAGCTCGGCCTGACCGAGAACTCATCGTCATCGGTGTCGGTCGACGTTAAATCGGCGACCTGGCGCACCGTCGAGACGTCGAGCACCACCACGACGACAACGACGATCGAGACGACGACTCCGGAAACAACAACGGAGACAACTACTCCGGAGACGACGACGTCGGAGACCACCACGGAAACCACAACTCCGGAAGAAACGACGACAACAACCACGACGACGGAAGTTCCTACGAGCTGACACTCAGCACGGAGAGATCCCCTTCGGAGGCAAGCCGCTTCCGGAGGGGATTCTTCTTTGCGACGGGGCCGAGGACCGATGTCAGGCGTGGTCGCGGGACGGCCACGACCGATCATCCACAGCCTGACAATTCCGACACACAGACCCCCGGCTGTCATGGTTAACTGTCTTGGCGCTTGCGCGACAGTCTGCTGCGAGGGGGTAAGAACATGACTGACTTCTTCACCATGCCCGGTGGGGTTGTGAACCTGCAGTCCGAGGACGGGATCGCAAACCTCGGCGGCACGGAACGCAGCTCGATGACGTACGTCCAACCACCCGGCAACACCAGAGACGACGGCGGCACGGTCCGGTTCAACACCATCGACTGGGAGCGGCGCGCCAAGGTCGCCGCCGACGGGGTGGCGGGGTTGCGGGAAGCGTTCAACAAGTTGGAGCGCGTTGCAACGAGCAATCAGTTCGGTGACCTCGTGGAAGGGCTCGAGGTCCACGCTCGGCTACGCGCGCTTGTTGACTCGTGGCGGAATAGCCTGCAAGAGCAGATAGATGATCTAGCTTCACTCGCGAATGGCTGCAGAGAGGCAGGTAGTGCTCTCGACGACGCGGACACTTCAACTGCAGAAGGCCTTCGAGCATAAATGCGATCCGTCTTCAGTTCTGTTGCCCCGAAAATCCTTTTGACCCTGGCCCTGCCTCTCATTCTCAGCTCGTGCCTCAGCGTTGAGGGGCAGCCGACTCCCGAAAGCCTCCGCCCAGCCTTGAACGATCAACATGCCAGTGCGACAAACGCTATTCGGCAAACCGACGCGCAAGGGCGCGCCCTTCCCTTTGAAACCGAGTATCCGCGCAGGTGGAGCAACGGAAACGATGGAACTACGTACGAGCCTTGCACGGCGGCAACCACAACGATACTCACCGACAGCCGCCTTGACCCGCAGTCCGCGAGGGACGCTGCAGCTGCGGATCACCAAACCGCACGCGGCTGCGTATGGTCACTAAGTGACCGCGAGTACGCGGATCTCTCTCAATACGTCGGTAACCAACCCGATCTCGATGTCTATAAGCAAATGAACGCACAGTTCATGAATTGGAGGGATGACATTTCGTTGATTGGTCGCCGTGTCGCAGTTGCGACGGCGCGATCAATCCCAGAGTGCACTACTTTCGTGCGCTCTGGCGAGGCAATCGTCGTTACCAACCTCTCTATTTCTATTAATCCTCCACCCCTCAACGAAATCTGCGACAAGGCAATCGCTTTCACACGCGCGACGATCGACCAGATGCCCGAGTAGCCATTCGGGAAGCCGCCACATGACACAGGCGCGAGAGCCCCTCGGACTCCCGCGCCTGCGCAATAGGAAGATTCGTCAGCCGACGGCAGACTCCACGCGCTCGGAGCCCTCGGACGAGCCGACACCAGCCGGCGAGGCCGCCCTCTTGAACCGCAGGTTCTCAAAGTCCGCGACGTCAGCACCCAGGGCCTTGCGGTCCTTGTAGAAACTCATCGACATCTTCCACGGCTCCTCAGCGCCCTGGCGCGGCAGTTGGTCCTCGACGCGCTTGATGTAGCCAGCTCCGAAGTCCAGTGCAGGGCGGGTGTCCATGTTCGGATCCACCACAGGTGCCACCTCGCGGTACCCACGCGCATCCATGTACGCCATGAGCCTGCACCAGTACTCGCCGATCAGACCGATCTTCAAAGTCCACGACGAGTTCGTATACCCAACGGCGAGTGCGAGATTCGGAACACCACTCAGCATCATGCCGCGGTAGATGACATGGTCACGCAGCACCACGGGCTCGTCGTCGAGCGACAGATCCATCCCGCCGAACAGTCGTACGTTCAAACCCGTTGCCGTCACGACGATGTCGGCTTCGAGTTCCGTACCGCTCTCGAGCAGGAGGCCCTTCTCGGTAAACGACTTGATTCGGTCGGTCACCACCGACGCCTTGCCCGAGCGAATCGTCTTGAACAGGTCGGCATCCGGGACCGCACACAACCGCTGATCCCACGGGTTGTAGGGCGGATTGAAGTGCGTGTCTACGTCGTATCCATCGGGCAGCAGGACCTGGTTCACCTTGCGGATCACCTTGCGCGACGTCTTCGGAAAGCGCTGTGCCCCTTCGTACAACACGCGCTGCTGCAGAATGTTCTTCCACCGCGCCACGGCATAGCCGCGCTCGTCGCCGAGGATGCGTCGTGCCACGTTGGCAAAGGGATCGTGCTTGGGCAGCGGGAGGATGTAGGTCGGCGTCCGCTGGAGCATCGTGATGTGCTCGGTCTCGTTCGCCATCGCGGGGAGCAGCGTGACAGCCGTTGCGCCACTTCCGATCACGACGACCTTCTTGCCCTTGTAGTCGAGATCTTCCGGCCAATGCTGCGGATGCACGACCTGCCCGGTGAACCGCTCGCGACCCTCGAAGTGAGGCGTGAACCCTTCGTCGTAGTTGTAGTAGCCCGACCCGCAGTACACCCAACTAGCCTTCAGCTGGATGTGTTCACCGGTGTCGAGGCGGTCGATCTCGGCCGTCCACAACTGCTCACTCGACGACCAGTTCAACGCGGTCACCTTGTGCTGCAACCGCAGGTGCTGGTTGATCTTGTCCTCGTCGACGGCTTCGCGAAGGTACTGCATGATGCGGTCTGCGTCGGCGATCGACTGCTTGTCGACCCACGGCTTGAACTCGAATCCGAACGTGTGCAGGTCGCTGTCAGAACGAATACCCGGATACCGGAACAGGTCCCAGGTGCCACCAATCGACTCACGTCCCTCAAGAAGCGCGTAGCTCTTCTGCGGCATCTCCTTGGTCACGTAGTGAGCGGCCCCGATACCGGAGACACCCGCCCCGACGATCAGAACGTCCAACGTTTCAACAGGTGTGGCTGTTGTGGGCACCTGCGCCTCCTTAGGGTCTGGCTCGGCTTCCCGCACGGTGCAATATGACACTATATGTTGTTACGTTCCAGAGTGCGTCACACTTAGCCCTCGCACCAGGTGCCAAGTGCCCACGATGAAGGTCCTACAAGGTGCATACTGTTCGGATGTCCGATGAGTGGCCCTACGTATCCCCAGAGATCAAGAGCTTGATCCGACGCGGCGCCGAACTCATCCTGGACCCGCCCGAGGAGTGGATCGAAGCCATCCACGACGCTTCACTGGGCGGTATCCGTATGAAGGCCATCGCCGACGACCCTGTGCTCGCCGAGGGAACGCGACGCACCAACCTCGCGAACACCCTGCGCTGGGCGAGGAGCAACGTTATCCATCCCGGCGAACGCGTACCCGCCGAGATCAGCCCCGACATCCTCACCACCGCTCGCGACCTCGTCCGGCGCGGCCTCGATGAATCAGCGCTCGACGCCTTCCGCACCGCACAAAGCGTCGCATGGCGGCTGTGGATGCAGGTCTGCTTCACCCTCACCGACGACCCACAACAACTGCGCGAACTCCTCGACATCACACTCGTTTCCATCTCGACTTACATCGACGACACTGTCGAGGCCACGAGCAACAGGATGCGCAGCGAACGCGGCGAACTCACCCGCGGCACCCACGCGCAGCGTCGAGAAGCGGTTGCCCTGCTACTCGAGGGCGCACCCATCCCCATTGACCGCGCCGAAACCCAACTCGGCTACCGACTCCTCGGCCCGCACACCGCGTTGGTCCTGTGGAGCACACATCCCGAACAGGCCGCAAAACTCGAATCTGCCGCCGACACGCTCGCCGCCTCGGCCGGGTGCGCCAACCGACTCACCGTCGTGGCCAGCGCCGCGTCGCTGTGGATGTGGCTGCCTACCGATGAGACACACATCGCGCGTGTTTCGCCATCCCCGCTGATCGACGTCGCCGTCGGCAGAACGGGTGACGGTGTCGACGGCTTTCGCAACAGCCACTTCCAAGCGCTCGCGACCCAGCGCATCGTCGCGCAGCTAGGCGGCTCGCACGGATTCGTGAGGTACGACGACGTCCGGCTGGTCTCGCTGCTGATGTCGTCCGCCGAGGACACCGCGGCATTCGTCGACGACACTCTCGGCGAGTTCGCACATGCCGAGTCAGCTCTACTCGACACAGTACGAACTTGGATCAAGCTGCAGTGCAACACCTCTCGCACCGCAGAAGCGCTCTATACGCATCGCAACACCGTGATTCGACGCCTCGCCCGCGCCGACGAGCTACTGCCCCGTCCGCTCGACGAGAGCCTGCTCGACGTCGGCGTCGCGCTGGAGGTGCTGCGCTGGCGGGGGTGATCTCGACAAGCTCGATCAGCGGCGGGCAAGCTCGATCACCCACCGCTGGTTGAGTGGACGACGAGCGCAGCGGGCACCCACCGCTGGTTGAGTGGACGACGAGCGCAGCGGGCACCCACCGCTGGTTGAGCAGGCCGCGAGCGGAGCGAGCAGCCGTGTCGAAACCACCCCAGCGAGGAGGTGATCTCGACAAGCTCGATCAGCGGCGGGCGAGCTCGATCAGCGGTAGGCAAGCTCGATCAGCGGTTGACAGCCACCCGCGACGACCGCAGCTCCCGCAGGGCCGAGCGCAGCCCGCGCCTGCGGCCGGTCTGCGGGTCGACGCCGAAGTGAGTCTTGGTCCCCTCAATGATGTTGAACCGCAACTCCGATGCCGTCTCCGGCGCGTCGTCGGCGCTGGCTTTCAGCATCGCGTTGGGCAGCGACAGCTTGGCAATTGTGCGAAACGTCAACCAGTACTGATGCTGCAACGAACCCGTCGTGTACGGCAGGTCGTACTTGTCGCACAGTTCGCGCACGCGGACCGCGATCTCCTCGTACCTGTTGCTCGGCAGATCCGGGAAGAGGTGGTGCTCGATCTGATGACTGAGGTTGCCGCTCATGAAGCGCATCAGCGGGCCTGCGCGAAAGTTGGCTGATCCCAACATCTGTCGCAGGTACCAGCGGGGCTGGTCTTCTTCCTCGTACTCCTCGACAGTGAACTTCTCCGCACCGTCGGGGAAGTGACCGCAGAAGATCACTGCGTACGACCAGTAGTTGCGAATGAAGTTTGCAGTCGCGTTGGCGGTCAGCGTGGTGAACCAGTTCGGTCCGGCGAGCGCCGGGAAGATCAGGTAGTCCTTGGCGGCCTGCTTCCCGACCTTCCGCCCGATCACCCGAAGATCCTTCAGCGCAGCGCGATACGACTTCTGGCCGGTCCGCAACTTCTCCGTCTCGAGGTGGTGCAGCGCCACGCCCCACTCGAAAAACGTTGCGAGAAGGAAGTTGTAGACCGGATTGCCGACGTTCCACCATTCCCACGGCTGATCTCTCGTGACACGGAGGATGCCGTAGCCCACGTCATCGTCCATGCCGACGATGTTTGTGTACTTGTGGTGCACAAAGTTGTGCGAGTGCTTCCACTGCACGCTCGGGCAGGTGGTGTCCCACTCCCATGACGACGAGTGAATCTCGGGATCGTTCATCCAATCCCACTGCCCGTGCATCACATTGTGGCCGAGTTCCATGTTCTCGACGATCTTGGCGACGCCGAGCATCCCGATGCCGAGAATCCACGCGGGTTTGCGGTTGCTGAACATGAGCACCACGCGTCCCCCGGCGGCGAGCGCACGCTGAAATGCGATGGTGCGTCGAATATATTTCGCGTCGGCGACACCTCGCGATTCTTCGATCTCACGTCTGATCGCGTCGAGTTCGGCACCCAGTGCCTCGACGTCGGCTTCTGTGAGATGGGCGTACCGATCAATGTCGGTGATGGCCATGGAGTCTCCCTACAGGTCTAGCGTGCATTCACCCGACACGGTCGAGATACATGTCTGGATTCGGTCACCTTCACGTCGTTCGTCGCCACTGCGCAGATCTCGGACGTAGCCGGCCGCGAGCGGAACAACGCAGGTCTGGCAGATACCCATTCTGCATCCGAAGGGCATCTGAATTCCCAACTCCTCGCCTGCTTCAAGGAGTGTGGTGGCACCGTCGACGTCGGCCGACTTACCCGATTTCGCGAACGTCACCGTGCCGCCCTCACCACCGACGTCGGTGCGTGCGATGGCGAATCGTTCGATGTGCAACTGATCCGATAGCTCGTTCTCGCGGAACACGTCCTCGATGTCGTCGAGGAACTCGATGGGTCCACACGCCCAGCACGAGCGCTCGCGCCAATCCGGAACCGCGGCGTCGAGCTGGGTGACGTCGAATCTGCCGTCCTCCGAACTGAGGCGTAGATCGAGTGTGTAGCTGGGTGTTTCGTCGTCGAGTTGTTCCAGCTCGTCAAGGAAGATCACCGAGTCGCGGCTCGGCGCGGCGTGGACGTGAATGATGTCGGGCGTCTGTTCGCGGTGTTTCATCGAGCGAAGCATCGCGATCACGGGCGTGATGCCACTGCCCGCAGTCAGGAACAGGACTGCGTCGGGAACCGGCTCCGGCAGGTGGAAATCACCCTTGGGCGCGGCGAGGCGAATGATTGTGCCGGGCGCGACACCGTCGACGAGGTGCGTCGACAGAAAGCCGTCGGGGTTGGCTTTGACGGTGATGGAGATCGTCTTGTCGTCGTTGCTGCCGAATGACGTCAGCGAATACGACCGCCAATGCCAGCGCCCGTCGACGTCGAGTCCGATTCCGACGTACTGCCCTGGCTGATAGCTCTCGGGAAAGCCCCATCCCGTGCGGATCACCACCGTCGCGCTGTCGGCGGTCTCCTTGACCACGTCTTCGACGCGTCCACGCAATTCGCGGGCGCTCCACAGCGGATTGATCAGATGTAGATAGTCGTCGGGTAGCAGAGGGGTCGTCGCTCGCGCGATCAGGCCTCGCAGGATGTTCACCTCTGGGCGCGTCGCGTCGACGTCGGCCGCAGGCCGCTTACTCCACTTGAGAAGATTCACCAGCCTCCCTCCGGTAGCTCGTAGTGAACGAGTGTACACACAGCTGGTGATGGGCGTCACAGATGCTTTGCAGGCCGCCGCCCACGGGTGTCCAGTGATCGATAACCCGCAGAATCAGACCCGCGCAGTCGTCCGGGAACGTGACCCATGTGGTTGCGCCGTGGCGGATTCATCGGTGATCCGCCACGGCAACTACCCCGTCTTCGGCCGCAGCGTGAACAGTTCCCAGACCTCTTTTTGGTCCTGCGCCCACGGGTCATAGACGAAAGGTGCGTGCCTCATCGCCATGCCCGCCTGCCGCGGAGTGCGATTGGCTTTGAAACCGTTGCAGGATTTGCACGCCGCCACCTGGTTACCGAAGGTGCTCTTGCCGCCCTTGGACACCGGCACAATGTGGTCGACGGTGTCGGCAGGGCCGTCGCAATAGGCGCAAATCCACTGGTCACGGCGCAAAATGGTCGCTGTAGACGCATAGGAGTCCATCGACTTGCCCGCATAAGGTCGGTAGGCGTTGCGTTTGATGGCCACCACTTTGTGAATGGGTAGGGTCACCGTGGGTGAATGTACGACGCGCACAACCGGCGTGCCCTCGACGTTGCGCGCGACTTCGGTGGTCAGCAACACGGCCGCACGACGCCAGGTCACACGCGCCAGGATCTGCAACCCGGCGTTGGTGACGAAGATTGTCATGGCAGTCCTCCGATGCCGTATGCGCTCGGACGTGGCGCGATCCACGCTAATGGCAATACGTCGATCTCGCGAGGCCATTTGTTCTGTGGCGGCGAAATACTGTCCGACGTTCACTTCGACGACATATTCGGGCAGACCTCCACAGTGGCGGCACACGCTTACTTCGCGGTGTGCAGTGTGGCCACCCGGCGGGCCGATCTGCACAAGATTTCGACGGCATCGCCTTCCATTTTCCGAAGGCGACACCACGGCATCCGACGCGTGCCACGCTGCACGTCAGTAGTTCTCACAATCAGGGGGTCAGCGCAGTGTCCGAGCATCCAGCTCACCGGTTTCTCACGCGTATCCCGCAGCGAATTCTGCTGACCTGTGCAGCACTGATCGCACTTGTGGCACCGGTGGCGCTGACCACTGTGCCCACCGCCACCGCCGCGCCGAGCCAAGCGCGGTGCGCCCTTCCGCAGGGTTCCGCGGCACCCGACTCCGCCACGCCGTCGAGCGTCGGAATCGACAAGGCAAAGCTCGACGACGCCATCGCATTCGCGGCGTCGAGAATGCGTACGCATATCGAGGTCTATCGCAACAACTGTCTGATCGGAAACGGACCGCTGAACGCCGTGACCGGAAACATTCCGTGGAATCTGTTCAGTTCGACCAAGAGTGTCATCTCGATGCTCGCCGGTGTCGCCTATACGCAGGGGCGACTAGATCTCGGAGCGTCGATCGAGAAATATCTCCCCGCAGGGACAGTCGATCGTTCACATGCAGCGATCACCGTGCGCGACCTGCTGACCCAATCGTCTGGCCTGCGCCAGTCGATCGTCAGCGAAGCACTGACTGCGGGACTCGACGTCGATCCGGATATCGCGAAAGAAGCTCTCGCGCTGCCTGTTCAGCACAAGCCGGGAACGTTCTTCGAATACACGCAGCACGGACCCGACCTCCTTGCGTACGTCGTGCAGCGCGCCGTCGGAGAAGATCTGCAGGAGTTCGCGCAGCGAACACTGTTCGGGCCCTTGGGAATCAAGCAACACGACTACTACTGGGCGCGCGATCGGTCCGGCCACACCTACGGATACGCCTTCTTGTTTATGCCTCCGACGGACTATTCACGCCTCGGGTTGCTGATGCTCAACGACGGGGTCTGGGGCGGCCGACGAATCATCAGTTCCGACTACATCCGCCAGGCTCACACGCCCTCTGCGTCGAATCGGTGCTACGGATATCTGTTCTGGGTCAACGACTCTCCCTGTACCGGGCCATCGTTCCCGTCCCGACAGACGATTCAGCAGGCGCCTCTGGCCGGGTTGCCGTCCGACGCCTACGCGATGGTCGGCTTCTTGCAGCAGAACAACTTCATCGTCCCGAGTCTCGGATTGTTGGTGAGCTGGAACGGGATTCTTGGCGACGTCTCGCCGGACCCGGGAACGCTGCTCAGCGCGAGTCTCAACAGTGAGCTGTACCGCGAGTTCTTCCGTAAGCTCGTCGCTGCCTTCCGGACGCCGAGGATTCCCGACCCCGGACCGTACCGTCCGACGATGAACCTCGACTTCGATCCGGTCCAATTCGCCGACCCGAACATCGCGTTGGGCGCGTTGGGCTTCGGTCCGTACGCGCCGTCGAATTGCACGGTTCTGCAATGCGGTTCGACGCCCTTGCGCGCGCCCCTGCAGGGCAACCCTGGCTGCTTCGCGATCACCTGCCTCCCGGGCACACCTGCGTCACCCGGCAAGCGGTAGGCCTTCGGCGGCACCCCGCCGTCTGACACTCTGGACGCATGCGCGACCCGCTTTATGCCGGCGGCCTGACCCGTCGAGGCCTCATGCTCGACGTCGCCGTGGCCCTGCTCTTCGGTGCAATCGCGATCTGGCTGCACTTCGACCAGTCGACACCCGCGGGCATTGCCGCTGTGCTCGTGACCGTCGCGCTCGCTGTTCGACGACTCGCTCCGACGCTGATGATCGTGCTCGCGCTGGCATCCGCGGCGATTCAGGTGGCGGCCGACCAGATCGCCGTGCTCGCCTCACTCGCCTACTTCCCGATCTTCGCAACGCTCGGCGGGCATCCGGACCGGCGAGTTCGACGTGGTTCACTCGCGGTGGCCGTGATCGGATCGCTCGTCGCCGGGTGGGAGTTCCCGCACGCCTACACGGTCGAGCCGTCCCTGCTCAACCGCGCGTTCACGACGTTCGTCGGATTCTGCCTGGCGGCGGTCGTGGTGATCGGCGGATGGACGTTCGGGTTCATCCGGTATCAGCGTCGTACGGTCGCGCAGGCAAAGGTTGCCGAGACCATCGCACAGCTCGAACGCAGACGCCTGCTCGATCTCTACGACGAACAGCGGGAACGCACCCGACTCGCGCGTGACATGCACGACGTCGTCGCGCACTCGTTGACCATCGTCGTCGCACAGGCTGAGGGTGCCCGCTACAGCATCGACACCGCACCCGACGTTGCACGGAACGCGTTGACCGTCATCGCCGACACCGCACGCGAATCACTCGGCGAGGTGCGCGGACTGCTCGCCCAACTCAACAACGACGACGCCGTCGCCGCCTCCCGCGCCGACCGCGAAACCCTGTACGAGCGAATGCGTACCGCAGGCATGACGATCGAGACGCGCGAGATCGGCGACGAGGAGACCAGCGAGCCGGCCGTCGGACGGATGGCGCAGCGCGTCTTGACCGAAGCGCTCACCAACGCGCTCAAGTACGGCGACCTGGCCACCCCCGTCACCGTCGAGATCGACTGGACCGGGGGCTGCCACCTCACCGTGCGCAACGGGTTGACCGACACCCCGCTCTCCCCCGGTGGCGCAGGCCGCGGCATCATCGGCATGGCTGAACGCGCGGCGCTCGTCGGGGGAACGGCCCGCAGCACCTCAACTGAGGACACCTGGTTGGTCGAACTGCGCGTGCCCGCCACCTCCGACGTCGACTCGAAAGGAGTGTCGCGGTGATCCGAATCGCCCTCATCGACGACCAGCCCATGTTCCGCCAGGGCATCGCGATGATCGTCGACAGTCAGCCCGACATGGAGGTGGTCGGACACGATTCGTCGGCCCTCTCGCTCTTGGATTTCGTGCGCACTACGCGACCCGACGTCGTCCTGATGGATGTGCGCATGCCGGGCATCGACGGCATCACCGCGACCGCCGACCTCGTCAGCGCACTCGGCGACGACGCTCCGCGCGTGCTGGTACTCACCACGTTCGACGCCGACGAGGCCGCGGCATCGGCCATCACCGCAGGGGCCAGTGGATTTCTCCTCAAGGACGCGCAGCCGGACTTCCTGCTCGCCTCGATCAGAGCCGTCGCCAATGGCAGTCAGGTGGTAGCGGCGTCGGCGACACGACGGTTGTTCGAGCAAACCCGCACGCGGGCAGGCGATCCCGGACCCGAGTACGACCGTCTGACCCCACGCGAACGCGAGATACTCGTGCGCGCCGCACAGGGACTCTCCAACGCTGAGATCGCCGACGCCGAGGTACTCTCGGAAGCCACTGTGAAAACCCATGTTTCGCGTATTCTTGCCAAGCTGGGACTGCGCGACAGGGTGCAGCTCGTCGTGTACGCATACGACCACGGGTTGGTCTGACCGCCAGCACGTACATCTCGAGATGTACGCGAGGTCATCCGAGGGGCCGATCGGATTTCATCGTCACGGCCGACGATCTTGGCCACCGAATTCCCTAGCGTTATCTGCATGACGAATGAACCAGCATCTGTGGTGCTACGCAACGTATTCCGAAGCTACGGTGACCCGAGTCAACCGATCCATGCGCTACGCGACGTGTCGCTCGATCTGCGACGTCGAGAGTTCACGGCAATCATGGGCCCGTCAGGATCGGGCAAATCGACGCTCATGAACGTCGTCGCTGGACTCGACGACATCACGTCGGGCGAGATCTGGGTCGACGGCAATCCCATCGGGTCGCTCGACGACGAAGCCCGAACAATTTTGCGCCGCAAACACATCGGCTTCGTCTTTCAATCGTTCAACCTGATCCCGACGCTCACCGCCCAGGAGAACATCAACCTCCCATTCGTACTCGCCGGGACACGACTCGACGCGCAGACGCGCTACTGGATCGCACACCTGGTGCGGTCGCTCGGCCTGGACGAACGCCTCGATCATCTACCCTCCGAGCTCTCCGGCGGTCAACAACAACGCGTCGCCATTGTGCGTGCGCTCGCGATGCGTCCGACGATCATCCTCGCCGACGAGCCGACAGGCGCACTCGATACACGTACCAGTCGAGAAGTGTTGGCGCTGTTGACCACCGCAGTGCGCGAGTACGGGCAGGGCATCGCGATGGTGACACACGATCCCGTCGCGGCGTCGTACGCCGACCGTGTGATCATGCTTGCCGATGGCCAGATCACCGGCGAGTACCGCGGCCTCGGTGCACGTGAGATCTCCGATCTTCTCATCGGCTTGCAGGGGGTCTCGGCATGAAGGCCACATCAGCGCGGCTGACCGTCGGATCGTTGCGTGAGTTGTCGACGGTCGGCATCGTCGCAGGTCTCGCCAGTGCCTACGGCACAACGCTTGTCGACGCTGCGAGCATGCTGTCGGTGCTGTCGGAGAAGAAGGGAGGTTCTGCTGGTGCGGCGCTTGCAGTGGTGGCTGCGGTCTTCATCGGCATCGCCCTGTTCGTCTCCGGGATCGTGATCAGTTCCGGTGTCGACACTGTCATCGCCGGTCGCCGAGCACAATTGAGGTTACTGCGGCTGATCGGCGCGAGTGCACGCCAGTTGCGCGCGGGACTCACCAGGGCCGTCGTCACGGTCGCGGCCATCGGAGCCGTGATCGGCATCGTGTGCGCGACAGTGGTCATGACCATCGTTCGAGAAGTGCTCTTGCACAACGGAAAGCTACCCGACGGCGACTATCCGCTCCTACCTTTGGGCGTGTTCGCGGCAGGCATCGCGGTGGTCCTGATCGCGGCTATCGCTGCGCAGGTGGGCACACGGTCGACACTCACTCGTGCCGCCGTGACGCACGGCGCGAGGTCTAAGGTCGGTACGTTCCGGACTGTCGTCGCCTGTAGCGCAATCGTGTTCGGTGCGTTGTTGCTCGCACTCGCCTGCTACCTCGGAGAGTTCGGCAATCTCACCGGCTTCGCGGTTGCCTTCCTCGGTGCCGCGTCGGTCTCGACGGGCGTGTTGATCGGCGCGCAACGCATCGTGCCGCAACTCGTCCGGTGGATGGGTGCCGCATTCGGTGCCAGCGCACCGTCGATCGTGGCACGCAAGAACGCCGTGTCTGATCCGCGACGGACGACCCGCTCCACGATCGGCCTCCTCGTCGGCGTGACGCTGGTGACCACCATCGCGTCGGGAATGAGCTCACTGACGAAGTCGATCCACAGTTGGGACATGCCAGCCGCCGAGATGGCCGAGACCGAACGCTCGCTGTCGGTCATCACCGCGATTCTGCTTGCCATGATTGCGATCTCGGCGATCATCGCCGCCGTCGGGTTCGTGTCGACGATGTCGCTGACCGTGATCGGCCGCACGCGCGAGATCGGGATGCTGCGTGCCATGGGGTTCACGGCGAAGCAGGTGCGCGCGATGGTTGTCCGCGAGTCGTTGGCGCTCAGCGGAACCGCGGTGATCGCCGGCCTGGTGCTCGGCATCATCTTCGGCACCGTCGGCAGCCAGTCGCTCATCGGCAAGGCGACGTCGGGCATCCCTGTCGGACTGCCCTGGGGAGCCCTCGTCGCGATCGTGGCGGGCACCGCCGTCGTCGTGATCGCCGCCTCGCTGCCACCGAGCCGTCGCGCCGTCGCCGTCGCCCCCGTCGACGCGCTCGCGGTGGCGTGAGGGCTGGGGCGGTCTGCCGATCTGCCCGGCCGCCCACGGTCTGCAAGAAACACGTGTTTCTGACATATGCGCGCGAAGTTCTGCTCGCAGGTGTCAGTTACACGTGTTTCTGTCGTCGACCGACTCGTTCCGTCCGCTTCCCATCCCGATGAGATCCGGCCCTAGACGCCCCCTGATCCAGAGCACTCGCAAGTCCCAGAAGGTGTGCGCGCGTAAGTGTTTCGGCGTGATCAGCATCGCGTGTGAGTATCGCGTCGACGACGGCGGCGTGTTCTGCTGCGTCAGATGCGTCGACGGGCATCATGGTGAGCATGTCGGTCATCGCCGCCACCAGTCGGGCTCGCAAACCGTCGAAGAGTGTGATCAGCAGCTCGTTATGCGACGCTGCGACAACGACCTGGTGCAATCGAATGTCTTCTGCGGCAAGGGCTTGCGGTGCTCCCGCGAGCAGCGCATTGCGGTTCGCCAGTGCCGTTCGGATGATGCGCGCGTCGTCGTCGTTGTGCTTGACCGCCGCGAGTGCGGCAGCCCGTGATTCGATGGCGACGCGAACCTGCAGGAGGTCGGTGATCTCAGCGATCTCGGCGAGTTGATCCCACGGTTGTGTGGGCTCGGTCGCGGCGAGAAAAACCCCGACCCCCTGTTTGGTGGTCAGCACTCCACGCGCTGCCAGGCGCCGAATTGCTTCGCGGATCGTCGACCGACCCACTGACAGTTCCTGCGCCAGCGAGACCTCGCCGGGCAGTTGCTCGCCGACAGCCCATCGCCCTCGCCGAACGTCGTCGAGCAGGGCGCGTGCGGCCTGCTCCGACAGCGGAGTTCGAGAGAGCGCTTCCAAAGTCCTAATCCGTTGCGTGTTGGTCGATCGGGGTCGAATTGTTGAAAACAGTTTGCTCCGATGATGATAGGTCAGCGATCTCGACGAACCGCTCACGCCGGGCCACACGCTCACGCCGCATGCGATAGATCTCGCGAACGCCGATGGTCATCGCGAAGACCGCGAACACAATGCTCAGGATCTTGACGTTCAGTGCCAGCGCGATCAACACACCGGCAACGGCGCCGGGCAGCGCGCCAATATTGAGATTGAGGCCCAGTCGCAGGTCGGCAGTCCCCTGTCGGGCGTGTGTGATGGTACCCACGATCGCGTTGGGAAAGAACATCAACAACGACGTCCCTTCCGCAGTAGGGAGATCGGTACCGAACAGCAGCATCAGAGCCGGAACGGCCAAGAGTCCCCCGCCCAGTCCCATACCTGCGGCCCACGCGCCGATCACGAAGCCGAGAACCAGCGACGTCGGGACTACGAACCACCGGCTTGCGATCCACGCCTCAGGAACCACGGCCGACCCCTGCAGCGGGTCGTAGCCGGTGACGTCGAGCAAAAGTTTTGCGCTGGTCAGCAACAGAATCGCCACGAAGAGCCACCGAAGAACCGATGCGGGCAGGCGCAGGATCAACTTGGCACCGAGTACCGCACCCAACGTCGCTCCGACGACCATTCCGGCACCTGCTCTGAAGTCGATCGACCCGCCGACCAGGCCGAACGTCGCTGCTCCCACACCAGTGACAGCGATGTTCGCGGCTCCTGCGGTGCCATGCAGCGTGTGCCGCGAGAGGTTTGTGATCTTCTCCAGAACAGGAACGTAGAACACACCGCTTCCGCCGCCGAGCAATCCACCGATTACTCCTCCCATGGCGCCGACCCCGAGCTGGGTGGGAACTGATGGCTCGACGACCCGCTCACCTGTCGTGGTTGGCCGAACTGCTTTCGGCCTCGCGGTTCTCGACATGCGCAGACTCCTTCGATTGACGCCGCGCCAACCCTACGCATACATGTACTTGTCTGACAAGTAATGGAACACACGCAATACGCGACGCCCTCGTCCGTCTGCCCGACCTACCAGGGCACTGTCTGGCCCCGGTAGTCCAAGAATTGCAGCCCGCCCGCACCCGCCTGCGCTTCCAGGACGTCGGCGACGCCACGTGTGCTCTCGTCGACGGTCAGCGCGGCGTCGGACCCGCCGAGGTCGGTCTTGACCCAGCCGGGTGCCATCAGGAGCAGTGTGCGCGGGTCGTCGGAGGTGCGGGCGGCGAAGCTTCGCATGAGCTGATTCAGCGCCGACTTACTCGCGCGGTAGATCTCCCATCCCGTCACCCGAGTGTTGTTCGTGATGCTGCCCTGGCCCGACGACATCACGCCGATGGTTCCAGTCGCAGGCACGAGATCACGGAACCGTTCGACGAAGCGCATCGGACTGAGCGCGTTGGTCACCATGACGCGGTCGAAGGTCTCCGTCGATACGTCGGCGACCGTCTCCCACCGATCATGCGTGATCCCCGCATTGACGAAGATGAGGTCAAAGACTTTGTCGGACAACCTCTTATGTAGCACATCCACCGACGCGGCGTCGTTGGTGTCGACGGTCTCCACCGTCAGAGCGCCGTCCCACTGCGTGGCAAGTGCTTCCAAGTCGCCGCCAGCGTGTCGGCTGGTGGCCGTGACACGCCACCCGCGTTCAAGCAGGCGCGTGGTCAGGCCGAGGCCCAACCCCCTCGACGCCCCGACGACGAGCGCGTTCTTCGTTGCCATCCCTGCCTCCTTCTGTCAACGCTGCCCTAGCCGAAACGCTCGGTTCTGATTCGTGCGGCGTCGTGTCCAGCGTCGAGCATTGCTCGAGCGCAATGTTCGACGAACCCGTTGGGTCCGCAGACGTAGACGATGGGCTCCCGCTCGGGTGGGAACGTCGCTGCGGCGAGTTCGTCGACGGTCACGCGGCCAGGTCGACGACGCTCCTCGTCCGCAGCCACTCGCGTGTGAAAGATGTTGACAGGCAACCGATTGTGCGCGACCAACTGATTCAGCTCGTCGGCGAAGTAGCGGCGGCTCGGCTCCCGCAGCGAGTACACGAGGTTGAAGGGCGTCAACGGCGCACTCACCTCGCGCAGGCGGATCATCGACATCAGCGGCACGATCCCCGACCCGCCGCCGATGAGTTGGACCGGCCGTGTCTCCGACGGGTTCCACGTAAACCACTGCCCGTTGGGTCCGCTGATCTCGAGCGGTTCTCCCACTTCGACGACGTCGACGAGGTACGGGGACTCCTCGCCGTCGTCGACCTTCTCGACGGTCACCTCGATGGTGCGGCTCTCGCGGACATCGGACAGCGAGTAGGGCCGCGCCGTCGAGTATCCGTCCTCCGCGGTGAGTCGGATGTCGACGTGCGCGCCTGCGTCGGCGCTCATCGGTTCACTGAGCGCGAGTCGCAGCGAACGCGCTGTGGGCGTTTGCATTTGCGAGCCGACCACGGTCGTGATCTGCCAGTCCACTGCCGTCACCCTCTCGGCGTCGCGCGTGGCCGTGGTGGTTTCACGGGCAGTGGATTCTCGGGCAGTGGTGTCGCGGGCAGCGGATTCGCGAGTGGCGGTGTCACGAGTAGCGCTGCTCTCGCCAGGGGTCGCCGTAGATGTGGTAACCGCGCTCTTCCCAGAAGCCCGGCACGTCATCGGGCATAAACCGAAGGCGCCGAACCCATTTCGCACTCTTCCAGAAGTACAGGTGCGGAACGAGCAGCCGCACCGGTCCGCCGTGTTCGGGCGCAAGGGGCTCACCGTCGAAAGTGTCTGCCAGCCAGGCCTTTCCGTCGGTGAGGTCAGCGAGCGGCACGTTGGTGGTGTATCCGCCGTAGCAGTGTGCCATCACGTAGGCGTCCGGTGCCCAGGGCAGCGTCGACAACAAGTCGTCGAATGACACCCCGCGCCACCGAGTGTCGAATTTGGACCAGCGTGTGACGCAATGGATATCGGTGGTGATGTCCTGGTGCGGGAGGTCGCGGAAGTCGGACCAGCCGAGACTGTGCGCACGATGATCCGACGACTGGATCGTCAACCGCCACCGCTCATGGGGCAGCGCCGGCGTCGGCTCGGCGGACAGCACCGGGAAGTCGACGGTCGAGTACTGCCCCGGCGGCAGCCGATCGGCCATCCGATCGCGACGCCCCACGAACCCGCGGTTCACTATCGCCATACGACCAAGTGTAGGCGCGCGCCGGGATGTCGCAGGTCAGCGGCGGAGCGACGCGCTGGGTGCGCGCCGCTGGGTGCGAAGCCGGCGGCTGCGCAGAAACTAGGGGAAGGAGCTCTCCGCCGCGCAGGAAGTCGGGGAAGGGGTCTGCCGCCCCGCAGGAAGTCGGGGAAGGAGTCCGCGGGCGCGCAGAAAGTGGGGGAAGGAGCTCTCCGCGGCGCAGAAAGTAGCGGAAAGAATCCTTCCGTGGGTTCTGTCCCTTTCCCCGCGTTGTTCGTCGGTTGCCAGCCTGGTGGTGAGACATCTGGTGGCGGTGGTGCGGGGAATCGGAGTAGTGATGAATCAACCGCAGACCTGGCGTACGCCGGGAGGTCGGACCTGTTACACCGTGGCTTACAAGGTCGAGGCGTTGCAGGAGTGGGAACGTTGTGTGGAGCGTGGGTCGAAGACCCGGTTTCTGCGTGAGCGTGGCCTGCCTCAGGGAACGATGATCGATTGGGTGCGGGCTCGTGATCGTGGCGAGTTCGAAGCGTCGATGCTCACGGCGGTGAGCAAGGACGGTGGGCGAAGAATGATGAACAGTCGTGATCGCGCGGAACTGGCGCGTTTGCGGGCCGAGAATGAGCGATTGAAGTCCAAGGTCGCTCAAGCTGAGGCCGCGCAGGAAGTGTTGGGAAAAGCATTCGAGCTCTTGGAGGGGATCACCAAGGGCTCGACCGACAGCGACGAGCAGATCCCGCCAGCGTTGATGAGTGTCGAGCAGTATCGGGAATGGTTGAACAGCAAAGGGCTGTCGTGATCGCGACGGTCACCGCGCTGCACACTGTCGGTGTGTCGGTTGCCGCAGCATGCGTGTTGCTCGGGGTGGCCAGATCTAGCTACTACCGGATCACGCGTGGCTATCGCCATTACACGCCTGTCACCGCTCCGCGGCCGCAGTCGGCGCGTATCCAGCCCGCGGCGTTGTCTGACGACGAACACGCCCACCTGATCGATGTGTTGTGCAGCCCCGATTACGCCGACCTGTCGGTGTTCCAAACCTATTGGCGCGCTTTCGATGCCGGGTTGCTGTCGTCGAGTCAACGCACGTTCTATCGGGTCGCGAAGAAGGCACAGTTGGTGGGTGACCGCCGCCACCGCAAACGTGTGTCCGGGTGCAGTCGCAGCACCCCGCGGGTCGTGGCCACCGCGCCCGGGCAATTGTGGTCGTGGGATGCCACCGAGCTACGCGGCCCGGGCCGGCAACGATTCAAACTGCTGCTGGCTATCGATGTGTTCTCCCGATTCCCGGTGGCCTCGAAGGTGGTGCCCGCGGAAAATGCGTGTGCCGCGGTCGCGAGCTTGTCAAGATGTTTGTGTAAGAACGTGACTCCTGATTTTTGTGTGCTTGCTGTTGCGGTCTAGGTGAGGTGGG
>NZ_LZTC01000094.1:0-1680 GCF_001665905.1 Gordonia sp. 852002-50395_SCH5434458 | reverse complement strand
TAGCCTCGGGCTTTCATGCTGATTTCGTGTCGTAAACGAAGATTGGTGCCCTGACCTGGGATAATTCGACTTGCGAAGGTCCGAATATCTCATGATCGAGGAGCACCAATCTGGTGAGTAAGTCTACGTCGCCGTATCCGCAGTTGTCCGCTGATGGGTCGGGAACCGGGATCGTGTCGCATGCTGGGGCCACAGTGTTGCTGCGTGCTGCGGAGAAAACGCGTCTGACCACAGCATTGTCCGATGCGTTGATGCCGTGGCGTAAGCCTTTGGCCACTCATGATCCGGGCAAGATCCTGCTGGATCTGGCGGTCGCGGTCGCGATCGGCGGTGACTGTCTGGCCGACATCAACCAACTGCGAGCCGATCCGGCGGTGTTTGGGCAGATCGCTTCTGATCCGACGGTGTCACGACTGATCGCCACCCTGGCTGCTGATGCGCCGGCAGTACTGACCGCGATCGCTTCGGGTCGTGCGCGCGCCCGAACCCGGGCGTGGCACTGCGCTGGCGATACCGCTCCCGACCATGGTCGCGACGCGCACGATCCGCTGGTCATCGACTTGGATGCGACGTTGGTGACCGCACATTCGGAGAAAGAACACGCGGCCCCAACCTATAAGCGTGGCTTCGGTTTTCACCCCTTGTGTGCGTTCGTTGATCATGGCAGTGCCGGGACTGGTGAACCCCTGGCGATCGAGTTGCGGGCCGGTAATGCCGGGGCCAACACCGCCGCCGACCACATCACCGTCACCGCCCACGCGCTGGCACAGCTACCGCAGGTCAGCGGGTATCGGGTCGGTAAAACGGTGCTGGTGCGTACCGACTCGGCCGGCGGCACCCACGACTTCCTGAACTACCTGCACAAGCGGCGGCTGGCGTATTCGGTCGGGTTCGGCCTGACCGAGCCGATCGCCGAGGCCATCGACGGTCTCTCACCCCAGGTGTGGACACCGGCCTACGACGCCGACGGTACCGAACGCGACGGGGCGTGGGTGGCCGAGTTGACCGGTGTCCTCGACCTGAGTACCTGGCCCGACGGTATGCGGGTGATCGTGCGTAAAGAGAAACCCCATCCCGGCGCCCAGCTACGCTTCACCGACCGAGATGGTTTGCGGTTGACCGCATTTGCCACCAACACTGTTCGTGGTCAACTCGCCGACCTCGAACTACGACATCGCCGACGAGCCCGCTGCGAAGACCGCATCCGCACCACCAAAGACTGCGGACTGACCAACCTGCCCCTGCACGGCTTCGACGCCAACCGCATCTGGTGCGTCATCGTCGAAATCGCATGCGAGTTGATCGCCTGGACTCAGATGCTCGCGTTCACCGACACCCAGGCCCGCCGGTGGGAACCCAAACGCCTACGCCACCGCGTGTTCACCATCGCCGCCAAGATCAGCCGCCACGCCCGCCGAACCCGACTGAAGTTGGCCGCCCACGCACCCCACATGACTCTTCTTCTCGACGCAATAGCAAGGCTCACAGCACTTCCCGACCCCGGCTAACCCCACCAGCCGTCCTGACCACCGACTGAAAGGCACACAATTTCGGGGCCGTGAACCCCGACGCCCACCGACGCCTCGGGCGCCTCATCACGGCCCCGGTCCGGAATCCGGTCCTCAGACCACACCATCCGGACCACTCAACGACCGACCGCCACCTCACGAAACTTCGAGG
>NZ_LZTC01000093.1:0-643 GCF_001665905.1 Gordonia sp. 852002-50395_SCH5434458 | reverse complement strand
GTCCTGGCTGCATCGGGAGCATAGGCGCGGTGCGGTCGAGGGCCTGAATCTGGGACTTCTCGTCCACGCACAATACGATCGCATTCTCCGGCGGTGCCAGATACAGGCCGACGACATCGGTGACTTTGGCGACCAACTCCGGGTCGGTGGAGAACTTGAACGTCCCCGAACGCCACGGCTGTACCCCATACTCACGCCACGCGCGGGCGACCGTGGCGTTGCCGATCCCGAGGTGACTGGCCAACAGGCGTGATGACCAGTGGGTCACCCCATACTTCTTGGGCGGTGGCTTCAACGTCGCCGAGATGACACCCGCGTGATCGAGATGTCTTGGGCGACCCGATCGTTGGGCGTCAAGAAGTCCGTCGAGGCCGTCATGGAGATACCGGGAACGCCACTTGAGTACCGTCGGCACCGACGTCCCGACAACCTCGCTGATCCGCGAATTGGCCACCCCTGCAGCAGCAAGAGTCACGATCCGCGCCCGACGCACCAGCCCCGCAGGCGTCGACGTCGACCGTAGTAGCCGATCAAGTTCATCCGCATCACCATCACGCAGGCCAAGAGCCGGGGCCGCAGAATTCGCCATAGCCAATTCTCTCAAACCACGAACCATAAACTAATTAACGACACGCGACACTAG
>NZ_LZTC01000092.1:0-60736 GCF_001665905.1 Gordonia sp. 852002-50395_SCH5434458 | reverse complement strand
CCGGTCCGGAATCCGGTCCTCAGACCACACCATCCGGACCACTCAACGACCGACCGCCACCTCACGAAACTTCGAGGCTAGGCACCTTCTCAACAGTCTTGATCCTGAGTGCGGATGCCGCCACCGGCTCACCGGTCTCATTGTCCACCCACCCGACCGACCATTCGGAATGCAGCAAGTCGTTGCGGAAAGCCACCTGATCGGCGACGTCCCGGCGAAGCGCGTTAAGTATTCGCTGCTCATCAGCGTCGAGCGACGCGACGTGCATCGCCAACCCGAAGAACGCGTCGCTCATCGGCTTCGCTGTCATGGTCGCGAGCAGGATGTCGAGCCGGTCATCACCCATAACTATCGGCTTGTCGACTGGAGCAAGAAAGGCATGAATGGCGGTCCGCAATGTCGATATCAACTCCGAGAAAACCGTCACGTAACCGCCGATGGCCCGATGAAGCTGCATCACATCTGGCAGCTCGTGATACGGCGTCGATCCGCGCTTATGAATCTCGACTTCGTGGTCGTCAGACACCGGCCACTCCCAAGCGAATCAGACCCGTTGGTGCACGGTTAGGGCACGCTGGCCAGCAATAACGCTCTGACCTGGTGGTCCCGGCTGGGATCGAACCAGCGACCTTCCCGGTGTGAACGGGACGCTCTTCCACTGAGCCACGGGACCGCGCGCGACGCGCAAAGGCGTCGGTGCACGAGGGCAAAGACTACACGGATCGACGCCGGGAACCCAAATCGCGGCCCAAGGGTGCGTCTTGGTGCCATCGCGACACTCTCCGCCTGCACACTTCCCACTTTCCGAGGCTCTGACCAGGCGATTTGTTAGAAGCGTGTCGGTCGGATAATGTTCTGCATCGCATCGCGAGCAACAAATGGTCCACAAGATCTGCTCGCGAAGCATGCGGATGTAGCGCAGCTGGTAGCGCATCACCTTGCCAAGGTGAGGGTCGCGGGTTCGAATCCCGTCATCCGCTCGGCGCGAGTCGACTCGCATCTGGTGGTGTGGCCGAGTGGTGAGGCAACGGCCTGCAAAGCCGTGTACACGGGTTCGATTCCCGTCGCCACCTCCAAACCACCAATTTCATACCCGCGCGATTAGCTCAGCGGGAGAGCGCTTCCCTGACACGGAAGAGGTCACTGGTTCAATCCCAGTATCGCGCACCATAGTTAGGCCAGTTCAGACGCGGTTTCCGAGACATTCGGGAGCCGCGTTTCTGCTATCCGGGTCCGCTGTGCACGCACAATGCACGCACAAGGTTGTAATACCGGGACGAACTGGCAGCGTTGTGCACGCACCTGCACGCACTATTCCCCCACGACGCGCAGCGCCGGAGCCGACGGCGTGACCGACGTCGCGACCGCCGACAGGAGGCCAGCGGACGCCGACAGGTCCTCACGGAAGAGACCCACGTACACGCGCTGCGTGATCGCCACCGACGCGTGCCCCATCCATCGGCTGACAATCTCGATCCGCACACCGGCCGACGCGCACAGGCTGGCAAACGTGTGCCGGAGCGCGTGCACGGTGATCACGCGATCCTCACTCGACAGCCCGGCCAGATCAGCCGCCGGGATGATCACCCGTTTGTTCAGGTTCGACCGCCGGATCGGCGCGCCAGCGGCACCAACGAACACGGGGTCGGTCGCCGCCTTCCCCTGCACGTGCGCGCGGAGGTCAGCGACGAGGTGCGGCGCCAGGTCGACGTCGCGCACCTTGTCACCTTTGGGTAGACCGGGCACGAGGTGGCCCGCCTCCTCTGTATTGGCGCGGCGTACGTGAATGATCCCTTTGGTCAGATCGAGGTCACGTACCTGAAGGCCGGACAACTCCCCTACGCGCAGACCGGAGTACGCAGCGAAGCGGAGGAGCAGACCGTCGGGTGATGCCGGAGCGGCCGGGATGATCGGCACGCCGTCGGCGTCGCGTTCGAGGTCAAGTTCTGCCTTACGGTCCCGGCCACCGCGGGAGCGGTTCGAGCGGAGCATGTAGAGATAGTCAGCGGCCCGTGCCAAGCGGTCGACCTCGACAGCCGACAGGAACACATCGGCTATGCCGTCGACCTTGGGCAGCTTCACCTTCGCGGCCGGGTTACCGCGCAAGCGACCATCGGCCACGGCGTAATCGAGAACCGACGACAGCACCACATAGCACCTGTGCACGGTGGCCGACGACAGCCCGGACCCGACGAGGTCAGCAACCCACCCGGTCACCTCACCGTGCGTGATCGACCCCAACTCACGAGACCCCCACACCGGCGTGATGTGGTTCTTCAGGATCGAGGCGTAGTTCTTCTGCGTCGTGGTGCTCTTGTCGATCACCAGAGTCTTCAGCCACGCATCGGCCACGGTCTGCACGGTGGTGCGACTCTTCCGACGGTCGACGTGCGACCCGTCGCGTAGTTCGGCCGTGAGCCGGTCCGCCTCTGCCTGCGCGTCGGCTTTGATCTCGAACGTGCCGCCGGAGCGCTCCCGGCCGTCGAGGTCCACGAACTTGATAGCCCACCGCGCGCGCTTGGGTACCTCGACGCCGTCGACCACATGCCAGCCGGAGGACCGTTTCACCCGCCGCCGGTAGTTCGTGTAGTGCTGATCAATCACGCGGACGTTGCCAGGCCGTCGGCGCGTTGTACGGGTCTGCGCAGGTTCGTTCATGCGGTCCAGAGTATCCGCTGACCTCTTCCCGATGCACGCACACCTCTAGTGTGACGTAGTTCACAGCGAGGAATATCGCGCTGACCTGCGCTGATAGTTGTCACGGTTGACGATCACGGGTTTTCGCGTCGTCGCTGGTCACCGGATTATGTGTCTCGAACCGGGCCGGGTCCCTGTAGTTTTCGAGTTGACGAGCAACCGTGACAACTATTGTCCCCCAACATGTTTCGAGCGTTTCGTGTCGATTCCGTGTGCTCTCATGGTGTCACCGGAACAAACCAGGAGGACCAATGAACACAATCGACGTCACCGAAGCACGCGTCGCGGCCGACGCCGCTCCCCTGCCCACGCTGCCCGCTGACCCGGCGGTGCTGCTCGACGAGCGACAGGCCGCATACCTCGCCGGACTCAGCCCGTTCACGCTGCGCAATATGCGACAGGCCGGACGCGGACCGCGCCACGTGCAGATCGGCCGTCGCATCCGCTACCGGCGCCTCGACGTCGAGGTGTGGATCGAATCGCACATCGCTGCCTGACTCTCGCACGATCACCACACATCGCCGGGGAGGCGGTAGCGCGAAACGTATTCGCGCGCAACGAAAGTGGAGAAATGCCCTACAACAAGAAACGGCGCCCGGCCGGGGAGCCGAGCGCCGTCGCCGCGATCACCAGTCGCAGAGCAGGAGATGCCCACCTCGACAATACGTCGGTGGTCGGACACTTCGCACGCCTGGCGCACGAGATCGCCGATGCAATTCCCGGCGCAACGGTCGGGCCGCTGGCCGGTAAGGAACCGGCGAACGCTGGCAGTGGGTTCTACGACTTCGTGTCGGTCGATGACCCCCGGTTCGACGAGATCGCTTGCGCGGCAGACGATAACCCTCGTGTGAGCGGCATCGGCTGGCGCCCGTCGGCCGGTCAGGGGGTGATTGACTACGACGCGTACAAGCCGGGTATTCCGGAGAAGTTCGCCGCGTTCGCCGCTGCTGTCGATCTGCCTGACACGCTGACGATTGTTACCGGTCAGGGTGGTCGTCACCTCGTGTTCTCACTGCCCGACTACGCGCATGAGTCGGGGCTGTCGGTGCCTGAGGGGAGCGGAATCGACGCCGTGCGCACGCACTGGCAGGGCTACTTGGTCGGACCCGGTTCGGTTCACCCGGACACCGGCGACCTGTACCGGTTCGAGGAGCCTCGTCGGCCGATCGCTGAGTTACCGCCGGACGCGGTCGCTGCACTGACGGCGTCACGTCGCCGTACGAGCGGACGCGTCGGCCGACCGGCCAATGATGAGGTTGCGCTGTGGCTGTATCGCCACGGCAGCGGACGGCCGTCGGCCGCGATGCGCACAGCGGTCCGCGATCTGGGAACGATGCGTGAACACGCCCACGACACGATGCGCGATGCGATCTGGCGCTGTCTGCGTCTGGCCGACGAGGGCCACCCCGGCGCCCAGGTCGCTATCGGCAAGGTCACCGCGAAGTTCCTCGACGAGATGACCCGGCGTGAGCGCGTCGGTCTGCCCGGTGTCCGCACGCCTGAGGAGGCCATGTACGAGATTCGCGATGCGCTGGCCGGTGCGGTGGCCCACATCCTCGCTGACCGTGAGGGGGTGGCCTGATGGCTGACGCTGACGAGGTCGCACGCAAGGTGACCGAGGAGCTTGTGGGCAAGCCTCCGCAGGAGCGAAAGCGCAAGCCGCGCAAGGATATGCACAAGGTTGCTGACGCGATCGAAGTCTACCTGCGCCGGTATTGTGTGCTGCCCGGTGAGCACTGCTACGTGGCCGCGACGCTGTGGGTGATGCACTCGTGGGTGGTCGAATCGTTCGACACGACGCCGCGTCTGTTCCTCGACAGTGCGGTGCCCGGTTCGGGTAAGAGTCGCGTGCTCGAATTGCTCGAACACCTCGTGTGCTGGCCGCTCAATTCGTTTTCTGCGTCCCCGGCCGCGTTGATCCGGTCGATCGACGCCGGACAGCGAACAATCCTGATCGACGAGGTCGACACGGTCTATGCGAAAGCGGCAGGGACCGAGGACATCACGGCCGTGATCAACGCCGGGTACAAGCGGGGTGCGAAGGTGCCGCGTTGTGTCGGTCAAGGTGCCGACTTCGAGGTGGTCGAACTGTCCGCGTTCGCGCCGATGGCGCTGGCCGGGCTGACGACCAACGTCCCCGACGCAGTGCGGTCACGGTCGATCCACTTCCGGATGCGCAAACGCATCGCGGCCACCGAACCGCTGGCGCGTTACCGGCGTCGGGACGCTGAGGCTGAGGCCGGGTCGATGCGCGCCTCACTGCGCGTGTGGTCGGAGTCGACGGTCACCGATGCGCTGGCAACCGCGCGCCCGGTGCTGCCCGACGGCGTCGAGGATCGACCAGCCGAGGTCTGGGAGCCGTTGGTGGCTGTGGCCGACGCGGTCGGTGGGCAGTGGCCCACACGTGCCCGTGAGGCGTGCGCTGCGTTCGTGTTCGCGAAGTCAGCCGACGGCCCGTCGCTGGGGGTCGAGATGCTGACCGCGATTCACGAGATTATGGCGACGTTCAAGCTCGACGACATCGCGACCCCGACGCTCATCACTGCGATCAAAAACATGAAGGACGCGTCGCCGTGGCCTCCGTCGCGGGGTGACCTCGAACCGGCCGTGCTGGCGCGGTTGCTGCGTCCGTTCGATGTCGAGCCGAAGCAATTCAAGGTCGACGGCAAGAAAGTGCGCGGCTACCGGCGGTATGGCGATGGCGGTCTGTTCGATGCGTTTGCGCGCTACGTCGAGGACGGCGACGCACCCGACGAGGAGTCGCGCAGCGTGCCCGAACCGAAGCGGACGAGCGTTGTCCGAATCGACCGGAGCGGACGTCGGCCGCTGCTCAGACTCGACTACGACATCCGCGATGTGCCCGGTGTCGACCCCGACGACGAGGAGACGGCGTCGTGACCGTCTCCGCGCCCGTCCTCGTCAGAGGCGGTACTAGCGGTACCCCCGGTACCCGCGTGGTGTATCCGCTGGTCAGAGCGCCGCTGGCGTGGTACCGGGCTGGCGAAATTACCCGGTACCCGACCGGTACTGACCCGGTACCCGACCCCGATCGGGTAGGTACCGGCAAGACGCGGGTACCGGGTACCCGGTACCTACCCGGTACCAATTTCACCCCCTCTGACCTGCGAAGTACCGGCAGTACCGCCGGTACCGCCGTCTCAGCCAATGGACGGGAGCACACGAGCGCATGACCGCATCCACGAGCGGCACCGGACCCCGATCGAAAGCACGCGAGAGCGCGATCGAGGCACGGCGCCGACAGTTCGACGAGTACGTGCATCGGATGCTGACCGACCCGATGCCGGGGACTACCTGGCACCCGTTGTTCAGGTGGCCGTCGGACTCCGACGAGGAGTACGCGGCGCGGGTCGCCGAGCACGAACGCAACACACAGACCACCGGCCACGCGGCCGGGGAGAGATGAGGAACGATGAGCATCATGGACACGCCGCCGAGTGACGCGGCATACGCACACGAGGCCACGAGGGTCCGGCCCAACGCTGAGATGAGCCAACCGGGTCGCAAGGAGGTCGCCGAGCACAACAAGCGCGTCATGGCCCAGGCTGGGGATCGGCTGATGGCCTCGACGACGTCGGTTGCACCGGAGCCTGCGCCGCCGGTCGGTAGTCATCCGCCGGTGCCCGACCTCACCGCCCAGGGGGACATCGGGCAGGCCGTGATTGACCTCGTGCGGTTCGACCGGATCGAGGCCGCACGCACGCGCTGCGTCTCGCGCGTTGTCGAGGAGGAACGCGCGCTGGTCGACGAGGCACACGGAGACGCACTCGATGCACAGATCGACGAGCACCTGACGGCGGCGTGGTCCGCTGCCACGAAGAAGGAGCGTGTGCCCGCGCTGCTGGACCCCGTCATCCGGTGGGACACCCACGAGCGCGTCGTCGAGGACCGTCGATTGATCGGCAGGCGGCTGCGTAGCGCGATCGACGACCGCGCGGTGTCCGACGCGCAGGAGGCCGTGACCGGTGCCCTCGACGACATCCACGCTCTCGTGATCGAGGAGGGACAAGGGGCGCTCACGGACGCAGTGCAGGCACACGAACGATTGACCCTGGCCAATCTCGACGTGGACGCCGACGCGGGTGCCCTCGTCGACCGAGGCGACGATGGCGCGTTGTCGGCATTGCGGCTCTGGCGCGCGGCCGTCGTGCGATGGGAGCGCGCGCAGGCTGTGCGGCAGTGGGTTGCCGCTGCCCTCGACAGGGGTCTCACCGTGAGCAGGGAGGGGTCGGTGTGCGTGGTGCCGCCTCCCCGTATGCGCAGCGGTGAGTGGCTGTCGGAGGCGGATCGGCAGCGCGCCAACGCACCTCAGGCTGAGGAGCGCACCCGGGGGTCCTATTGCTGGCAGGGGTCCGCGCCGTCGTGGTTGGCTGGCCGGTCTGCTCACGAGGTGCTGAGGTGGTTCGTTGGCCTTGATGCTGGCGACCGGCTGTCACCGCGCGGTGTCGTGAGCGATGAGGTGTCGGCATGACGAACGAGGACACCTACGACCGCGGTTTCGGTCGATACCTCGATCGAGACATGCGGGATCGGCCGCACACGGCGCAGGAGGCCACCGACGAGCGCGCAACGCGTGGACAGGGCACGGTGGCCGACCAGGGGTCCAGTGGGGACAAGCCTCGTGCGCCTCGTGGCGACGATCGCGGGTTCGGCAGGTACTTGCCGCCTGCGTCGTGATCTAGCCCGTCAGCGGCTATTACGGCCCCGGTATCGCACACTGCGTGCGGCCGGGGCCGTCGTCGTGTCCGGCGCAGGTGGCAGGATGAGATGACCGGGGGTGTCACCCCTCCCCGCCTGCGCACGCAGGGCCCCGCCGCGTACTGTCCTCACGAACGAGGCCAAAGGTTAAAGGCACTCGAAATCGGTCCTGACCAGGGCATTTAGACCCACTGAGAGCCACGCTGACGGCCGTTCGCAGCGTCGTCGAGGTCGAAACCTACACCCGCGCAACGCATTACGTGGCACGGTGGCGCGCTGAGAGTACGGCTGAGAGTAGACCTCGCACGGTTGACGCCAACCGAACCAGTTGCGACACAACGTGATTCACGTGCACCGGCGGTATCCTGGCAGCACACCCGGACATCACCACCGGGGCGACAGGAGACACCGACATGCCACCCAAGAAACGGACCGCCGGGGCTACCGGCGACGCCATACGCGCGTTCTACACGACGTGGGCAGCCGACGAGGGTCTAGAACTCGACGTGACCGACCTCGCGCTGCTCGAACGCCTGGCGAAGGCCACCGACCTGGCCGCGCGGATCGAGGCCCAGATCGACGCCGACGGCCCGATGCTGACCACCGAACGCGGCACGAGCAAACCGCACCCCGGCCTACCCGCGTTGCGCGGAGAGGTCGAACTAGCCGCGAAGCTGACCGTCCTCCTCGACAAGCGCATCGAGGACGCCGCGTCGGACCAACCGGCCAACCGTGGCGGCGTCGCACCGTTCGCCACACGCGGCCAGTACAACCGCACCGGAACCGACGACACCCCGGCAGCGGTGCGTAAGCCCGCACGCACGCCCCGGAAGCGGAGGCAGTGACGTGGTGCGCAAGAGCACGGGACCACGGCTGTCGTCGACCTCGACGGCAGCCAAGGCGCCGGAGGAACTGACGTTCGCCGACGTACCGGCCGACCTGCGTCCGTCGTCATTCGCGCGTGTGTGGCTGTCCGTTGTGCCGTTGCGCCCGGACGAGACCGACGAGAGGCACTGTTCGCTCGCATTCGGCCTCAGCGTTGACGAGGGTGACCGGGAGCGGTCCGTAGGGCGCACGCTGGCTGTCGATTCCCACTGGCGCACGAAGCTAGCGCAGGAGGCGCACGCGGAGGCCTACCGTGCATGGCTGGCCGACAACGGCCTGGCCGACCTCGTGCGGAGCAACGGCGCACCGACCGGCGCGTGGTCGATGCAATCGTTTCGCCGATGGGACGAGGCCCGACGCGGCATCTGATCTGTGCACGCACTGTGCACGCACACACTCCGGTTCACCCCGGTTTCTCGCGATCCGGCAACGGTTCGACACAACGGCATATATGCAGTTCAATCGGTGTTTCTGAGTTGGCGCCGGTTTGTGCCGGTTTCTCGCAAACGTCGAGATGCGAAAACTGACACGGAAGAGGTCACTGGTTCAATCCCAGTATCGCGCACCATCAGATCCCGCTGTTCGCAGCGGGATCTTTTCGTTCCCCGGCCCCTTGGCGCAGTTGTGTGGGATCCACGGGTACAAAAATGCCCCCGAGGATCCCACGCAACTCTAAGCGGTGCTTGCGTTCGCCACCCGAGTGCGGTCTGATTGCCAGACTGACACGGGGTGCCGACACAAGGTCGGCTGAGATCAGACCCGCAGAACCTGCTCCAGTTAGCACTGGCGAAGGGATGGTCCGAAAATGCCTGCAGCGCTGCCTCTTTCCGAGCACGTCATTCTGATCACCGGCGCGGGCCGCGGACTGGGCGCAACGCTCGCACGCGCCGCGGCGCGTGAGGGTGCGCGTGTGGTCGTCAACTATCGACGCAGCGCCGACGCGGCCGTTGCGCTGGCAGCAGAGTTCGGCGACCGAGCACTCGCCGTCGAAGCCGACGTGACCGACCCCGACGCGGTTCAGACGATGATCGACACTGCGACAACCTATTTCGGCGCGCCTATCTCGGCGGTGGTGAACAACGCCCTGCCCGACTATTCGTTCAACGGCGACGCCCGCTCAACCGCCGACACCATCAGCACCGCAGAACTCGACGCGCAGTTTCGCGGAATCGTCGGTGGCGCACTGACAGTCGTACAGGCGGCGCTTCCGGGCATGCGCGAAGCCGGTACAGGGCGCATTGTCAACATCGGCACCAACCTCGTGCAGAATCCCGTTGTCCCCTACCACGACTACACAGCCGCCAAGGCCGCACTCCTGGCGCTGACTCGCACGCTGGCCGCCGACCTCGGCCCGGACAACATCACCGTCAACATGGTCTCCGGCGGACTCCTGCGCACCACAGACGCGAGCGCAGCGACACCCCCTGAGATCTTCGACGCCATCGCCGCGTCCACTCCCCTGCGGTCGGTCACCACACCAGAGGAATTCGCCGACGCCACAATGTTTTTCCTCTCACCGTGGTCGCGGGCGGTCACCGGACAGAACCTCGTCGTCGACGGCGGCCTCGTCAAGGACTGAACACCGGCAGGCATACTGCGAACATGAACATCGACTACCGCCCGGGCAGCTTCACCGTCGTCGACTCATCAGGTCGCGAGGCCGCATTCGACGGGGACCAGTACAAGTGGGAGATCACCGACGGCATGCTCATCGTCAACGCCATCACCACCGAGGGCCAGGGCGCGATGCCATACGAGGTGACCGAACTCCGCGAGATCTACGCGGGCTCGTGGCGACTCTCTCTGGGGTGAATCCGGAGCTTCGTCGTGCATCTGAGCCCGCCGATCGCCTTCCGACGCCCTCGGCGCGGTCGTAGAATCGTATGCATGACTGCTGATATGACACCCGGCTGCGACAACCCCGACTGCACCTGCGGGCCCGAGTGCTCGTGCGGCGCCAACTGCACCTGCGGAAAGAAGTAGCGCCGCCTGTGCCACCACATCCGACCAGCCAGGTGGCCGGCGATGCTGCACCCGAACAGCATTCCCAGAGCGCCGTGGCCGTCGACGTCGTGGTCGACCCCTCACTCGCAGGCGTCGTCGCCGAGGTAGCTGCCGCAACCTTCCCCCTGGCCTGTCCGCCGCACTCGTCGCCCGACGACATCGCCGAGTTCATCACGACCAACCTGGCCGAAGCGAACTTTGCTGCCTACATCGCCAGCGACGAGAGCGACGTGTTGATCGCACGCACATCCGACGGCACGACGGTGGGCTATTCGCTCGTGCACCACCGGCCATCGACCGACCCCGACGTCGCAGCGGTGGTCGTCGAGACACCGTCGTCCGAGCTGTCGAAGATGTACGTACTCCCCGACCATCACTCACGCGGTCGCACCGAGCCGCCTGCACAGTTGCTGATGCGCGCCGCGATCGAGACCGCCCGTGATCGCGGCAGCGTGCTCGTCTGGCTCGGCGTCAACCAGGAAAACGTTCGCGCGCAACGCTTTTACACGAAGATGGGATTCGAGCGTGCCGGGGTCAAGACGTTCGACCTCAACGGCAGCATCGAGCACGACTTCATCCTGACCCGACGCCTTTAGACTGAGCGCGCCGGGACCTAGTCAGCGCACGGGAACGTCGAGTGCCTTCGCGATGGTCGGCCATTCGCGGTGCAGATCCTGGTTCCAGTAGCCCCAGGAGTGCAGACCCTGCCGGAAGTTGTAGGTGATCTTCACGCCCGCCTGATCGGCCTTCTGCTTGAATGCCGTCGTGCACTCGAGCGCGGCACGCTCGAGTGCGCCACCGACCGGCGAGGCGATCCCAGCGAGGCCCAGCGAGAGGTCAGGAAGTCCGTCGCCCACAGCGACATAGATCGGCTTTCCGCGCAGTGCTGCGATGTGTTCTGCGGGTCGTGTTCGGTCCACAGCGGGTCGGTGATCGGTCCCCACATGTTGTCCGGGTTGCCGCCGCGCGTCTGTACCGTCGCCGCTGTCGCGCGACGGAAATCCGGCGTCCCCTGATCGAGGCATCCGCTGAATGCCGCGACGCCCGAATACATCTCGGGGTTGCGAACCGCGATCGACATCGCGCCGAGTGCGCCCATCGACAGCCCACCGATCGCGTTCACACCGTTGGTGTCGAAGCGCTTCGCGATCAGCGGCGGGAGTTCTTTGGTCAGGAATGTCTCCCACCGGTTGTTCTTGAGGATGGGGTCGTTCGACCGCCAATCGGTGTAATACGAGCCCGTGCCTCCGATCGGGAGCACCACATTGACCTGCTTGTCGGCCATGAACTTTTCGATGTCTGTCTGATAGGTCCAGCCACTCTCGGTGTAGTTGGTGTAGACACCGCCGTCGATCCCGTCGAGAAGATAAAGGGTCGGACGCGGCGTCGACCGATCCCGAGGCAACAGGACGCTGACCGTGATCCGCCTCTTCATCGCTGCGGAGTACGTCGTCACCTGAGCGCGCGTGGCGCTCGCCATGCTCACCGCTTCAATGCGTGACGCGTCGGTCGAGCTTAGGGGTTCCGCAGAGGCCGGAGCCGAAATCGCCACTCCCACAAAGAGTGCCGCGACCAACGCAGCAGCCGCCGTCATCACAATCCGCACAATTACCCCCAGGGTCGAGTCATACGAGACGCCGACGCACCCCGCTCATGAGCGCAGATTCCCGTCCCCCGACACCGACTACACTACTGAGGAGTAAGTAAAGCACGACTGACTTCAGTGAACACTCGAACACTGGAATTCGGCTGACAGTCGGCGCTAGCCGATCGCCGTTTCCGACGACCGCGACAGCGCGAGAAGTCGCGACGTCGCACGGAGATACTTCTTGCGGTACCCGCCGGCAAGCATCTCGTCGGTGAAGATCTCGTCGAGCTTCCCACCCGACACCGTCACGGGGATGTCGGCGTCGTAGAGCCGGTCGGCGAGAACGACCAGGCGCAGCGCCACCGATTGATCCTTGGCCGGATGCACGTCACGGATACCGACAAGGGACACACCGTCGACCAGCGCTTTGTACTTCGACGGATGCAGCGTACTCAGGTGCTCGCAGAGTGCGTCGAAATCGTCGAGGGTCGCGCCGGGCGTCGACTCTACGAGAGCGACGAGGTCGGCGTCGCTGCGCGGGTCGGGTGCAGGCGGTAGGTCGCGATGGCGGTAGTCGGGTCCGTCGACGCGGATGGTGTCGAAGACGGATGCGAGCTTGCGGATCTCCCGCAGGAAGTCCTGTGCTGCGAAGCGCCCCTCACCGAGTTGCCCGGGCAGCGTGTTCGACGTCGCGGCGATCGACACACCCTGCGCGGTGAGTTCGGCGAGCAGTCGCGAGATCAGCATGGTGTCGCCGGGGTCGTCGAGTTCGAACTCGTCGATGCAGAGCACCGAGTGGTCGGACAACCGCTCGACGGCCTGCATGAATCCGAGCGCGCCCACGAGGTGCGTCACCTCGACGAACGTCGCGAACGACTTGGGTTCTGGCATCGCGTGGTAGATCGACGCCAACAGGTGCGTCTTGCCGACGCCGAACCCGCCGTCGAGGTAGAGCCCGACGCCCTGCTGTTGCTTGTTGCGGGAGAACAGTCCCTTCTTACCGCCCCTGACCTTGCGTGCGCGCGTCACGAAGTCGCGAGCGGCGTCGACGGCCTGCGACTGCGTAGGCTCGTTCGGGTCGGGGATGTAGGTGTCGAAGCTGACCTCGTCAAAGGTCGGTGGCGGCACCATCTCATCGATAAGAGCGTCGGGAGACACGACCGGATTGCGGTCGACAAGACTGGCCACCATACCGGGAGCCTAGCGATAACCATCGGAGGGACGAGATGCTCTACCTGCAGAAAGCGACCCAGGTCACATTATCTCCCGACGACGACGTCGACGGGATCGCCGATCTGTACGCCTATCCCACCGACCTCGACCGCCCGTGGCTCAGAGCCAACATGATCTCCACGCTCGACGGCGCGGCGTCGTTTCAGGACAAGTCCGGGGGGCTCGGTGGCGCGGGCGACAAAGCCGTCTTCCGGGTCCTTCGTGGATTGTGCGACGTCGTCCTCGTGGGCGCCAGAACAGCGATCGACGAGGGCTACGGCCAACCACAACCCGACGCTTCGTTCGCCGCGCGCCGATCGGCCGCGGGCCAGACGCCCGCTCCTCGGCTCGCCCTGATCACCCGGTCGCTGACGGTCGACCCCGACTTCGCGCTGCTGAGCGACCCCGCCACCGTCGTCATCACCACATCCCAGGCCGACGCCACCCGTCGCGCTCGCCTGGCCGACGCGGGTGCGACTGTCGTCGATTGCGGTGACGACGCCCTCGATCTCCACCAGGTGACCGACTACCTCACGGCGACCGGCAGCCCACGCATTCTGTGCGAGGGCGGCCCCAGCTTGCTCGGTTCGTTCGTCGACGCCGATCTCGTCGACGAACTGTGTCTCACTGTCAGCCCCAACCTGGTATCCGGCGACGCCCCACGTATCTCACACAGCGATCGCGACGCCGCGACGCTGCACCATCTGCGGCTCGTGCACCTCCTCACCGACACCGACGGCTATGTCTTCAGCCGGTGGAGCCGTTGACTACGCTCGCCCACATGCGATCTGCGCGAGGCCGACACGGACAACCCCGGCGACCCCGTCACCCCTGGACCGTCGTCATCGGCGCCACCTGCGCTCTCGTCGCGGCGCTCGTCGTGTCGTCGTGCGCAGTCGGCCCCGACACCGGACCAGGACTCGTACCCGCGGGCGACGGCGGCGGCAACCAGTCTCCGGCGTCATCGAGTGCCGCACCACAGATCCCCGCACTGCAGAAGCCGCGCAACGAACTCGACTGGCGCGAGTGCGGTAGCCGGGTCGCACGGGACTACTCGACGACGGCGCCGAGCGGCGTGACCATCGAGTGCGCCACTCTGCCCTCCCCCATCGACCCCGATCGCCCCGGAGACACCGTCGACGTCGCGTTGACCCGGGCCCGGGTGGCCGATACCCCCGCCGACGCTGCGCCTCTGGTGCTGACCTCGGGCTCCGACCTTCCTTCGTCGCGCACACTGCTGCTCCTCGCGGGCGGCGCGGGCAAGAAACTCCTCACGAGCAATCCGGTGGTCGCAGTCGACAGGCGCGGGATCGAACGCAGCGGCGCACTCGACTGCCTGACGCGCGACGAACGCTCGACGATCCGCAACAACGGCCTCGGTGGTGGGTCGTCGGACACATCTGCGCGGCTCACACGGCTGTCCGCCGCGGCGTCGACCGCCTCGGACGGCTGCACCGAAACACTTTCTCCGAACCAACTGCATTTCGGCATCTCCTACGCGGCGTCCGATCTGGAATCGCTGCGTGAGCGGTGGGGAGTCGACAGGCTCGGGCTGATCGGCGTGGGCGAGGGGTCAGACGTGGTCATCGCGTACACCGCCCAGTACGGCGGTCGGACCGGGCGCATCATCCTCGACACACCGACGCCCTTCGGCGCGAATGCCCGTGACACCGGCGCCAACGAAGCGACCGGAGTCCAGGCCGCACTGCGAACCTTCGCCCAGCGCTGTTCCTCTCTGCCGTCGTGCGCGTTCGGGGCCAACGGAACCCAGACGATGCAGAGCGTGCTCGACAAGGGGCGCGACGGTCAGCTGGGCGGCATGTCGGACACCGATGCGCTGACCGCGATCACCACGGCACTCGCACTCGCGCCCAACAGTCCCGACGGAATCAACTCGGTGGCATCGGCCATCGCCGCCGCCGACCGCGGAGACACCCGTGCCCTCTCCGGACTCGCCGACGATGCGGCGTCGCTGCGTGAGTCGGACGGACAGCTCGTCGCCGCGTGCAACGACGTGTCCGGACCGATCGGCCAGAACGAGATCCCCGGCCTTGCAACGACCTGGAGCAAGCAGAATCCGCTCACCGGAAACAACTCGGCACTCTCGCTCGGTAGGTGCCTCGGCTGGGCGTCGACACCCACGGTCAATCCGCCGAACTCGTACCCTGTCCCACCGCTGCTGCTCAACGGCACCGGCGATTCGATCAACGGCGGCAACGGCATCTCGACCGTCAACACGGTGCTGACAAAGGCGGGCGCAGACTCGGTCAGCGTGACGTGGGAGGGCCTGGGCTACTCGGTGCTCGCCCGCAGTGACTGCGCTGCCGACGCGGTCTCCGACTACATCGAGCAGGCACCGCTGAGCGGGCCGTCGGAACGCGGTTGTCCGACCTGACCTAGTCCTGCAAAACGCGTCGCAGGATTCCTACGCCGGCACGGCGGGGCCGACGCCGTGTCGGACGCCACTCGTAGTACGGTTCGCGGGTGGCCTCTCTCGACAGGATTCTCTACCCGCAGATGACGGTGCAGCGGATCATCCCGCTGGTGCTGTGGCCGCTCACGATCATGACGGCGATCCACCGGTCGGTGATTCTCGCGATCAACGGCGACCGGACCGACGACTTCACGCCCGTCTACCAGGCCGCGTTGCGGTTCATGAACAACCAGCCGGTCTACAACGAGAATCTCAACACCGTCGACCCGCATTATCTGTATCCGCCATCCGGGACGTTGTTGATGGCACCGATCTCGGTGCTGGATCCGCAGACCGCGCGCTGGACCTTCATCGGGGTCAGTGTGCTTGCGTTGGTGATCTCGGCGCTTCTTCTCACCAAGCTCTTTGGCTACTCACTCAAGTCGTGGGTCTTGCCGACCATCCTGTTCTTCTTCTTCTTGACAGAGTCGACGGCCCACACTCTGATCTTCACGAACTTCAATGCCTTTGTGCTGCTTGGCATGTCCGCATTCATGCTCCTGATGATGAAGCGTCAGGATTGGTGGGCCGGTGTACCGATCGGGCTGACCATCGCCGTCAAGCCGGTGCTCGCCCCCCTCCTGCTGCTCCCGCTGCTCAACCGTCAGTGGCGCATCCTGGTCACCGGAATAGCCGTCCCGCTAATCCTCATGGTCATCGCGTGGCCGCTGTCGGCGGACCCGAAAGCCTTCATCGACCGAACACTCCCCTATCTCGGCGAGGCACGCGACTACTACAACAGCTCGATCGCGGGCAACGGCGCCTACTTCGGTGTCGCACCGTGGCTGGTGCTCGTTCTGCGCATCGCGTTCGTTCTGATGGCCGTGTTCTCGCTGTGGTTCCTGTACCGCTACTACCGCACGACCAATGAACTGCTATGGCTGACCACCTCGTCGGGTGTGCTGCTGACCACCACGTTCCTCGTGGGCGCGCTCGGGCAGGGCTACTACTCGATGCTGCTGTTCCCGTTGATCATGACCGTCCTGATCCCGGGCTCAACCATCCGCAACTGGCCGGCATGGCTCGGGATATACGGCTGCATGACTTTCGACTCGTTCTACTCCCGCGAATGGACGGCCTTCGGCTGGATGCTGGAGTACAACAAGGTCACCTACGGCTGGTCGCTGTTGATGATTGCCGTGTTCTGCTCACTGCTGTTCCGTTATCTCGACGTGCGGGGACAGGGTGAGGGTTCGCTCCAGCGGCAACCGGAGGTTCCGGCCGCCGAGGCACCGTCGTCCACAGACACCGCGGCTGACCGGACCGTCAGCCAGCCTCGATAACGGGCCAGTGGCACGGCCAATGCGACACTCGTACCGTTGAGTCATGACATCTGAGACTTCTGGAAAGTCGACTTCCGAGAGCCCCGAACAACTGTCGAACCTCACCGACGAGCAGTGGCGTGAACGCCTCACCCCGCAGGAATTCCGCGTGCTGCGGCAGGCGGGCACCGAAGCGCCGTTCGTCGGCGAGTACACCGACACCAAGACCACCGGCGTGTACCGGTGTCGAGCGTGCGGTGCCGAATTGTTCCGCAGCGACCAGAAATTCGATTCGCACTGCGGATGGCCGTCGTTCTTCTCACCGTTGGCGGGCGACGCGATCATCGAACGATCCGACGACTCGATGGGGATGCGACGCACCGAGGTTCTGTGCGCCACCTGCGGCTCGCACCTGGGCCACGTCTTCGCCGGCGAGGGCTACGACACCCCGACCGACCTGCGGTACTGCATCAACTCGATCAGCATGACGTTGGAGCCGGACGAGAGCTGACAGGTCGCGCCGATCAGCAGCCGAGCTGATCGGCCAGGTCGTCGAATCCTGTGGCGCGGAAGTCGTCGAGCGAGTTCGGGGTTTCGTCTTTGTGCACCGGACCCCACTCGCGCGGACGTTCGACGTAGGCGGTGCGCAGTCCGCACGCGCGCGCCGCGTCGAGATCCCACGCGTGCGTGGCGACCATCAGGACGTCTGACGGCTCAACCTGCATGAGGCGAACGATCCCGAGGTAGACCTCCGGCGACGGTTTGTAATGCCGCCACAGGTCGGCGCCACCGAGGAAATCCCAGTCGAATCCGTTGTGTTTGGCCATCTCGGCGAGTAGCGCCACGTTTCCGTTGCTCAACGCGGAGACGATGAACTTCGACGTCAATCGGCGTATTCCGCCCGCCGCGTCAGGCCACCCGGGAATGACGTGCCAGGCGTGGACGGCCGCGTCCAGCTGCGCCGGGGTCGCCGTGATGTCGTACGAGTCCCGCAGCAATGCGTCCAGTGACTCGCGGTGGATGTCGTCGAGCAGTGTCCACTGCCTGGCACCCGATTCGATCAGCTCCAGCGAGGGCGCGTAGGTGTCTCGCCAGTCGTTCGCGAGCTGTGAGGCGCCGACGGTCGGAAACTGTTCGGCCAGAACAGCACTCACACCCGTATGCCAATCGGTGACGGTGCCGAACGTGTCGACGGCCAGGACCTTGACCACGTGCCCTCCTCGTTCGTGAACTAAGGCAGCGCGTCGACGAGGTCGACGACCTCGACGCGTGGTCCCGTGAAGAACGGAATCTCCTCGCGCACGTGACGGCGAGCCTCAGTGGCGCGCAGATCGCGCATCAGGTCGACGATCCGGTGCAACTCCTGAGCCTCGAAGGCGAGCAACCACTCGTAGTCTCCGAGCGCGAACGAAGCAACCGTGTTGGCCCTGACGTCCTTGTAACCACGTGCAGCCTTACCGTGTTCCGCGAGGATCGTCCGACGCTCCTCGTCGGGGAGCAGATACCAGTCGTAGGAGCGCACGAACGGATAGACGCAGATGTACTTTCCTGCCTCTTCACCGGCGAGGAAAGCGGGCACGTGGCTCTTGTTGAACTCTGCGGGCCGGTGCAGCGCCGCTGCGCTCCACACCGGATCGCACGCCTGGCCGAGCACCGTCTCGCGGCGGAATCGGCTGTAGGCGGCCTGCAACTGCTCGATGTGCTCGGCGTGCCACCAGATCATGAAGTCGGCGTCGGCGCGCAGTCCCGACACGTCGTACACGCCGCGCACGACGACGCCCTCGTCCTCCAGCGACTTGAAGAAGTCGGTGGCGTCGGACTTGGCCTGGTCACGCTCGTCGCCGAGCTCGCCAGGGCGCACGGCGAAGACCGAGAACATCAGGTAGCGGATCGTCGAGTTCAGTGCGGTGTAGTCGAGGCGGCTCATGAGATCAATGGTGCCACCGGCGCGCGTCCGCGAACCGGGCAGGGTGGTCTCGACTCGGGTGCTCGCTGACGCTCGCGCCCGCTCGACCAGCGAAGTTGGGCACGGTGGTCTCGACTCGGGAGCTCGCTGGCGCTCGCGCCCGCTCGACCAGCGGAGTTCGGCTCGCGCCCGCTCGACCAGCGGAGTTCGGCTCGCGCCCGCTCGACCAGCGGAATTGGACAGGGTGGTCTCGACTCGGGTGCTCGCTGGCGCTCACGCCCGCTCGACCAGCGGGGTTGGGCGCTCCGGCTCACGCCACTCGACCAGCGAAGTTGGGCGCACGTCCGCTCGACCAGCGGGGTTAGGCCCCCAGGTCGCCGAGCAGGCGTTCGACGGCCCTGCCTGCCTGACCAATGCACGCGGGTACCCCGACGCCACGCACCGCATTGCCCGCCAGGGCGAGCCCGGCAGGCAGCGACGCTTCGACCCTCGCCATCGTCGCAAGATGTCCTGGCGCGTAACGCGGTAGCTCCCATCGCTGCACGAACGTGTCGATGACGCGTCCCGTCAACGGCTCGATGCCTGCGGCCGCGCACACTCGATCGAGATCGGCCAGCGCCCAGTCGCGCAGTCGATCGTCGATGCCCGGCTCGACGTCCTCGTCGGGAATCGGCTGCCCGTACCGGCCGAAAGACGCACGCACCGACAGCAACTCGCCTGGTTCGCCGAGATGCGCCCACTTGCGCGAGCTGAGTGTGAAAGCCTTGGCACGCAAATCTTCTCCCGTTGCGACGAGCACGCCGGAATTGTCGGGAAGTGCGGTGTCAGGTGTCAGCGTGATGGACACGACCACCGATCGCGCCCGCTCGACAGCCTGCAACGTCGACGCGGCGTCGGGCGCCTCTCGGCGGAGCATGTGTCCCGTCATCCAGCACGGTGTCGACAGAACGACGCCGTCGTAGCTCGCATCGGTAGCGGCCGGCCGATCGCCCGTGAAGAGGGCCCACCGCGAGCCGTTGCGTCGGACGTCGGTCACCGCGGCGCAGGTGCGGAGGTCTGGTCGCGCGGCGTCGAGCAGCGCCTCGACGAGGACGCGATATCCGCCGATCAACGTTCCGAAGACCGGCCCGGTCGTGGTCGGGTTGGCAAGCAAGGCGCCGACCGCCGCCGTCAGACTCGGCGCACCCGCATCGAGCTGTGCCGCCAGAGCCGGAAGTGCTTCGCGCACACCGATATCCGCGGCGAGGCTCGAATACACCCCGCCGAGCATCGGGTCGACGCTGCGCGACACCACCGACGGACCGAACCGGTGGGCGACAAGATCTCCCACAGAGACGTCGGTACCGGGAGCCCATTCCAACGGGCGGTCGGGTTCGGCACGCATCCGCTCGAGATCTGCCGGATCGACCAGACCGGCCACCGCGTCGGGCGTCGCGGGAATCCCCATCAGCGCGGGGCGGGGCATGTCGTGCAATCGGCCGCACGCCCACAGTGCGGGTCGACGCCCGGTCGGTGACACCACCCGATCAGCCAGACCGAGCTCGGTGACCAAGCCGAGCGCCTCCGGTCGTCGCACGATGAACGCCTCGGCGCCCACATCAACGAGCACTGATCCCCGACCGTCAGCACCGACGTCGACCGTCTTGAGGATTCCGCCCGTCCGCTCCCCTGCTTCGTAGAGGTCGATACGTGCGTCGGGACCGAGTCGCTGCCGCAGCCGGAACGCCGCGGTGAGACCCGAGATGCCCGCTCCGACAACGGCGACGTCGATGGTCATGTCCTCACCTCGCGAACGTTCAGATCGAATGGACCAGTTCTACGGTCCGCGTGATCACATCCGGATCGGTTCCCGGCAGCACACCGTGCCCCAGGTTGAAGATGTGCCCTGCGGCGCCGTGCACGACGGCACGCTCGCCCTCGGCGACGATGCGTCGGACATGTTCGTCGATCGTGGCCCCACCTGCGAAAAGCACTGTCGGATCGAGGTTTCCCTGCACTGCGACACCTCCGCCGACGCGGCGCGCGGCATCGTCGAGCGGCACGCGCCAGTCGACGCCGATCACGTCGGCCCCGACCTTGGTCATGGACTCGAGCAACTCCCCCGTTCCGACACCGAAGTGGATGCGGGGCACGCCGAAATCGGAGACCTCGGCCAGCACGCGCGCACTGTGCGGCGCGACGAACGTCCGGTAGTCGGCATCCGAGAGCGCACCCGCCCACGAGTCGAAGAGCTGGATCGCGTCGACTCCGGCGTCGAGCTGGGTCCGTAAGAAGGTGATGGTGATGTCGGCGAGGCGACCCATCAACGCATGCCAGAGTCCCGGATCGGAGTACATCATCGACTTGGTGATCGTGTAGTTGCGGCTCGGCCCGCCCTCGATCAGATACGAGGCGAGGGTGAACGGCGCACCCGCGAATCCGATGAGTGCGGTTTCGTCGTCGAGTTCGTCGAGGATCAGCCCGATGGCACGCGCGATCGCGCCCACCGATTGGGGGTCGAGCGCCGGGAGCTGCGCCACGTCGTCGACGGTACGCACCGGATGCGCGATGACCGGGCCGGTACCCGCGACGATGTCGAGGTCGACACCGGCAGCCTTGAGCGGCACGACGATGTCGGAGAAGAGGATTGCTGCATCGACGTCGTGGCGGCGCACCGGTTGCATCGTGATCTCACAGACCATCGCCGGGTCGAAGCACGACTCGAGCATCCCGTGATCGGCGCGAATGGCACGGTATTCGGGCAGGGAGCGACCTGCCTGCCGCATGAACCACACCGGACGTCGTGTGGGTGCGCCGCCGGTCGCGGCAGCGATGAGCGGCATCTGAGCATGATTTCGGCGCGTGCGGGCAGGGTGTGACATCACCGATCACTCTGCCATGTGGGGCACAGACGCAGGCCGACCAGGTCGGCCTTGCTCGCCGAGCTCCCCCGCCTGCCTCGACACGCCGACGACCGAGGACCTACCTGCCCGGCGCGCCTCCCGTCGGCCACGCCTACCTCACTCTACCGTCGAGATGTGACCTCCTCCGGAGCTCCGACGGAGCCTGCTGACTTCCGCACCGCGGTCGAGTCGCTGCACACCGCCCAGATTCGGCGCGACATCGAGGTCGGGCCGATCCGTCCCCCGCAGCGACTCGCCCCGTACAGCTATGCCGTGGGCGCCGAAGTCCGCGTACCCGATATCGACGACGACGTGCCGGTCGACTCGTCGGGAAGTGCATTCGGCCGACTGGTCCTGCTCTACGACCCGGCAGGCCAGGACGCCTGGAACGGCACCATGCGCCTCGTCGCCTACATTCAGGCCGAGGTCGAGGCCGCGCTGGCAATGGATCCTCTCCTGCCCGAGGTGGCGTGGAGTTGGCTGTCCGACGCGCTGGGCGCCGAGGTGGGTTCGACGTCGAGCGACGGCTCGCGGACGTCGCGGACCGGCGAACCGATCGTCGTCACCGCGCTCGGCGGAACTGTCACGTCGACGACGTCGGTGCGCTACGGCGACATCGCCGGACCACCCAGGGCACATCAACTCGAAGTGCGAGCCTCGTGGACCGCACCGACCTCCGACGGCCTCGGTGGCCATCTCGAGGCCTTCTGCGACGTCCTGTCGTCGGCTGCGGGCCTCCCCCCGGTCGGGGTCACCGAGCTCGGTTCGGTGTGAGTCCATCGGTATGAGTACATCCGACGAGCGGCCCGCCGACCCCGGCAACGAGGTCGTCGCCGAACCGTCCGTCGAACCACTACTCGCACCAGCCGACGGTGTTCCACCGGTGCTGTCCCGCGCGGCGGACTTCGCCTATGCCGCCGAATGCCTTGCCGCCGGAACCGGCCCCATCGCCGTCGACACCGAACGCGCCTCGGGATATCGATACTCGCAGCGTGCGTACCTCGTTCAGCTGCGTCGCACCGGCTCCGGCTCGTTTCTGCTCGACCCGATCAGCGAGCCAGAGGCCCTGGCCCCGGTGATCGAGGCGCTCGACGGCCCGGAGTGGGTGTTGCACGCCGCCGATCAGGATCTGCCCTGCCTACGCGAACTCGGTTTCCGCTGCGAGACGGTCTTCGACACCGAACTGGCCGGACGGCTGCTCGGAGAACCCAAGGTCAATCTCGCGGCGATGGTCGCCACATATCTCGAACTCGGTCTGCAGAAGGGCCACGGGGCCGCTGACTGGTCGCGGCGACCGCTCCCCGACGACTGGCTCAACTACGCAGCGCTCGACGTCGAGGTGCTCGTCGAATTGCGCGACGCCGTGCAACAGGCGCTGGTAGAGCAGGGTAAGGACGAATGGGCGCGCCAGGAGTTCCGATACGTTCTCGACCGGCCGGCTCCTGCCCCACGCGTCGACAAATGGCGCAGGACCGCCAACGTGCACACGGTGAAGAACAGCCGATCGTTGGCTGCGGTCCGCGAGCTGTGGGCTGCGCGTGAAGAGCTCGCCCAGCGACGCGATGTCGCGCCCGGCCGGATTCTGCCGGATTCGGCCATCGTCACCGCGGCCAACGCCATGCCGACATCGCAGGCGGAGCTGACCCGACTACCCGTCTTCGGCGGCCCACGGCAACGTCGTCAGGCCGGCATCTGGCTCGGCGCGATCGATCGTGCACGCAGCCTCCCCGAATCCCAACTGCCGTCGAAACGCGGTCCGACAGTAGGACTCCCGCCGATCAGCAGGTGGGAGCAGCGCAACCCCGACGCCGCGAAGCGCATCGCGCAGGTCCGTCCGATCGTCAAAGAGATCGCCGAGAACAACAACCTGCCCCTCGAGAATCTGCTCGCGCCCGACCTGGTACGCCAACTCGCCTGGGACGGAGTCGATCTACCTGCGACACCCGACGTCGTCGACGCATACCTCGCGGCGGGCGGTGCGCGGCCGTGGCAGCGCGAACTGACTGACATCGCTCTTGCTGACGGGCTGAATGCCGCTGCGAAAGCGCCTGCGGCCGAGCCGGATTCGACGAGCTGACCGCGAGCGTCAGCCCCGGTCGCTCTCCGGCGTGTCGACGCCGGCGCCATCACGCGCCACGTCGATCGCCTCGTCGGCGTGCTCGAGCTCTGGCACCGTCTCCATCCCCGACACCGTGGCCGTGATCGACCGCGCGAGATCCTGAGCCGTCAGACCGAGCTCGGCCAGAATCTCGCCACGCGACGCATGTTCGATGAAACGCTGCGGAATCCCGCGAAGTTGCACGGGCACAGGCACTTCCGCGTCGGAGAGGGCGGCGCTGACGGCAGCTCCCACTCCCCCGCTCACACCGCTGTCCTCGAGCGTCACCACCAGCCGATGTCGGCGCGCGAGGTCGACGATCGACTCGGCGACGGGCAGCACCCACCGCGGATCGACGACCGTCGCGTCGATGCCCTGCTTGGCCAGCCGGTCCGCGGTGTCGACGGCGAGACCACAGAACGCGCCGACGGCGACGATGAGTACGTCGCCCGACGCTTTTCCGACGCCAGGTGACGACCGACGCAGGATGTCGACGCCGTCGTCGAGACGCTCCACCGCGCGAATGTCTTCGGGTACAGCGCCCTTTGAGAAGCGCAGTGCGGTCGGGCCGTCGTCGACGGCAAGCGCTTCGTCGAATTCTTCGCGAAGGCGGACGGCGTCGCGCGGTGCGGCGACGCGCAAACCGGGAACCATCGCCATCAGCGACAGATCCCACATGCCATGGTGACTGGGGCCGTCAGGCCCGGTGATCCCGGCACGGTCGAGGACGAGGGTGACCGGCTGACGCAGCAACGCGACGTCCATGAGGAGCTGGTCGAATGCGCGGTTGAGGAATGTCGAGTAGATCGCGACCACGGGGTGCATGCCGCCCAGCGCGAGACCCGCCGCCGAGGTGAGCGCGTGCTGTTCGGCGATGCCTACGTCGAACATCCGATCGGGATACTTCTCGCCGAACGGTGCGAGCCCGGTCGGGCCGGGCATCGCAGCGGTGATCGCGACCACGTCGGGACGCGTCGCACCCGCTTCGAGGAGTGCCGCGGAGAACACCGACGTCCAGTCCTGCGCGGACACCGACTTCGCGCGGCCGGTCTTGGGATCGATCACACCGGTCGAGTGCATCTGATCCGCCACGTGATTCTCGGCGTGGATGTAGCCGTTGCCCTTGCGGGTGACGGCGTGCACGATGACCGGACCGCCGAAGGATCGGGCCCGCGCGAACGCCGCCTCGAGCGCTTCGACGTCGTGGCCGTCGACCGGCCCGACGTACTTGAGCCCGAGGTCGGTGAACATCTGCTGGGGCGCGAGGAGGTCTTTGATCCCGCTTTTCATGCCGTGCAGCACCGCGTACGCGGGTCCGCCCACAACGGGCAACATCTGCATCACACGACGGCTCTCGTCGAGGAAGCGTTCGTATCCGGGCTGGAGTCTCAGACCCGACAGGTGCGCCGCGACGCCGCCGATGGTCGGTGCGTAGGAACGCCCGTTGTCGTTGACGACAATCACGACCGAGCGGTCGGAATCGGCGATGTTGTTGATCGCCTCCCAACACATTCCGCCGGTGAGCGCGCCGTCGCCGACGATCGCGACGACCGTGCGGTCCTGACCGGTCAGAGCGAACGACTTCGCCAGGCCGTCGGCGTAACTCAGCGCTGCTGATGCGTGTGAGGACTCGACCCAGTCGTGCTCGCTCTCGGCGCGATCCTGGTACCCGGTGAGTCCGTCGCGTTGACGCAACTCGTCGAAGCCCGCGGCCCGTCCGGTGACGATCTTGTGCACGTACGACTGGTGGCCGGTGTCGAAGATCACGGGGTCGACAGGCGAATCGAAGACGCGGTGAAGCGCGAGCGTCAGCTCGACGACCCCCAGGTTGGGGCCGAGGTGGCCACCTGTGGCCGACACTTTCTCGATGAGGAATTCACGGATCTCACCGGCGAGTACCACGACCTCATCCGGCGACAACGCCTTGAGATCGGCCGGGGAAGAGATCCGCTCGAGCACACTCATCGAGTCCTCCTACTACGCACACCGGCCGCGCGGGCTTGTCGCGGTCGTGTCGAACAGTCTACGGACCTCGCGGCAGTGCCCTGGGTCACCACAACCGCGAGCTGGTCACACACCGGCGGCCGCGATCGGCACCAGCACGGCGATCGCCTCGACGTGGTGTGTCAGCGGGAAGGCGTCGAATGCCCGCATCCTGGTGACCGCGTATCCGCGTTCGGTGAACAGCGCGAGGTCACGTGCGAACCGCGCGGCGTCGCAGCCGACGTGCACGACGATCTCGGGCGACGCGGCGACGATCCTGTCGATCACGCGGGTGCCTGCGCCGGTTCGCGGCGGGTCGAGGACGACGACCTCCGGTGACGGCAACGACTCGATCACATCGGCGACCTCGCCATGATGAGTGGTCACCGACGAGTCCTCCTCGTCGAACACCGCATCAGCCGCGGCCAGTGCGGCGGCGTCGGAGTCGACGATGTGGACCTCACGGAGGTCGACAGTGTCGACGAGGGCGCCCGCGAACACACCGGCTCCGCCGTAGAGATCCCAACAGGTCGCGGGTGGCGAGACGTCGGTCGAAGCGACGAACTCGGCGACGGTCTGCGCGTAGACGGTCGGTGCCATTCGGTGTGCCTGCCAGAAGCCGGTCACCGGAATCGACCACTCTCGCTCGCCCACGCGGTGGCGGGCGGCGGCGTCGCCTTCGAGTACCGTTGTGGCCCTGCGTGATTCGACACTACGTCGACGACGCTGCGCGGCGCTCCTGCCACGATCGCGACGAGAATGTCGCCGCGGCGCCACTGCCGGCGCGAGTTCGGTGATGTGCCTGCGGCCGACGTCGTCGGCGACGATCGCCAACTCCGCACCGGGCGTGAAGCGGCGGTCGTCGAGCCCGTCGAGCAGACCTGCGACCGGCTGTACACAGTCGACACCGACGACGAGGTCGCCGCTGTGGAAGCGGTGCTGTCCGCTTCGGCCTGCGTCGTCCACCGCGAGACGCGTCCGCACACGCCAGCCGGTGGCGTCGTCGGACAATGAGCGGATGCCGATCGAGGGTGGCGCATCGAGGTCGGCGTCGGCGGCGCACCAGTCGTGGACGCGATCGGCGGTGAAATGACCGACCCGCACGAGCACGTCCTCGAGCGCCTGAGCCTTCAACGTCTGCGCGTGGCCCGGTTCGATGAAGGCGAGGTCGCAGCAGCCTGCGCCGTGAGCAGCCGCCGGGCAGATCGTCTCGACGCGATGCGGCGAGGGGTCGAGGATCTCTATCGCCTCCGCGCGCCAGAACGACTCCGCTCGGGTGTCGACGACGCGCGCCGTGACCGTCTCCCCGGGAATGGCGCCGCGCACGAACACCACACGTCCGTCATCAAGTCGCCCGACGGCATCTCCCCCGTTGGCCGGGCGATCAACCCGCACGGTGACGACAGGTGCGGTCACGGGTCGTTGCGGCGTGGAGCTCACTGGCCACCCAGCGCTCGTCGGGTGTCACCTGGGGCGTTGTACTCGAGGTCGTCGCGGCGTCGGTCCGACGACGTGAGCTGCCAGGGCACCGACGTGACCATGACGCCCGGCTCGAACAGCAGGCGCGTCTTGAGGCGCAGTGCCGACTGGTTGTGCAGAATCTGCTCCCACCAGTGACCGACGACGTATTCGGGGATGAAGACGGTGATCACGTCGCGCGGATGCTCGCGGCGCACCCGACGCACGTACTCGATCACCGGGCTCGTGATCTCCCGGTATGGCGACGCAATCACCTTGAGCGGCACCTTGATGTCGCTTTCCTCCCACTGCGACACCAGTATTCGCGTGTCGCGGTCGTCCACGTTGACCGTGATGGCCTCGAGGACGTCCGGCCGCGTGGCGCGGGCGTAGAGCAACGCGCGCTTGGTCGCCATGTGCAGCGTGGAGACCAGGACGATCGAGTGTGTGCGGCTCGGGAGAACCTGGTCTTCCTCTGCTTCGACACGCTCGAGTTCGCGTTGGACCGATGCGTAGTGGTGGTGGATCAGTTTCATCAGCACGAACAGGATCACCATCGCGAGGATGGCGATCCATGCGCCCGCGGTGAACTTGGTGATGAGCACCACCACCAAGACCGTCGCCGTCATCACCAGGCCAACCGAGTTGATGACCCTGGACTGCTTCATTCGACGCCTGGCACGCGGATCGGTCTCGTGTCGCAACAGACGCGTCCAGTGACGCACCATGCCCGCCTGGCTCAGCGTGAACGAAACGAACACGCCGACGATGTAGAGCTGGATGAGCGCGGTGACCTCACCGCCGAATGCGACGACGAATGCGATCGCCGCGACGGCAAGGAAGATGATGCCGTTGCTGAAGGCGAGGCGATCACCACGAGTGTGCAACTGTCGGGGCAGGAACCGGTCCTGCGCGAGAACCGAACCGAGCACCGGGAATCCGTTGAACGCGGTGTTGGCCGCGAGCATCAGGATGAGGGCCGTGGCGACGGCCACGAAGTAGAAGCCCGCCGGGAAACTCTCGAAGACGGCCTGCGCGAGCTGCGCGATGAGCGCCTCCTGCTGAAAGCCGGGTGGCGCGCCGATCAGGTCGCGCGCCGGGTCGGAGACGTACTTGGCGCCGACCCGCTCGGCGAGCCAGACGATCCCGAGCAGCAGCACGATCGCGATCGTTCCCAGCATGAGCAGCGTCGTGGCTGCGTTGCGCGACTTCGGTTTCTGGAATGCGGGCACGCCGTTGCTGATCGCCTCGACACCGGTCAGTGCCGCCGAACCCGACGAAAACGCTCGCGCGATGAGGAAGATGAAAGCCACACCGGCGAGATGCGTGTTCTCCGCGCGGATACCGAAGTCGGCGGTCTCGGCGCGGACGTCACGTCCGAGGACGAAGATCTCGGTCGCGCCCCACAGGAGCATCGCGATGACCCCGATGATGAACGCGTAGGTGGGAATGGCCAGCACCGAGCCGGATTCCTTGATGCCGCGCAGGTTGACAGCTGCGAGCACGACGATCGCCGCCACACAGAACCACACCCGATGCTCGTGCACGAACGGGATGGCGGAACCGATGTTCTCCGCGGCCGACGAGATCGAGACCGCGACGGTCAGCACGTAGTCGACGAGCAGCGCGCTGCCGACGACCAGACCCGCCGTCGGTCCGAGATTGACGGTTGCCACCTCGTAGTCGCCGCCCCCGGACGGATAGGCGTGGACGTTCTGTCGGTAGCTCGCGACGACCACCGCCATCACGACAGCGACAGCGATCGCGATCCAGGGCGCCAGGGTCATGGCGCTGAGACCTGCAACCGAGAGGACCAGGAAGATCTCCTGCGGCGCGTAGGCGACAGACGACATCGCGTCAGAGGCGAACACGGGCAGCGCGATCCGCTTGGGCAGCAGGGTGTGGCCCAATTTGTCACTACGGAACGGCCTGCCGAGGAGCAGTCGTTTCGTCGCAACAGACGCCTTTGACACGGTGGACACCACGCAACACTAAGACCTAGCGCTCGGGTTGGGCCACTACGCCCCCGGCGAGGTCTATCAAGCGGCTGTGAACTCCGCGTGTGGGCAGTTCGCATGGCCCGATGTCGCCGGGGTCATCGGGCGGGTAGGTTCAAGTCGCGCGGACAATCGGCGGCAACCGCCTGCGTCGACGCTCCACCGCGCCCGACTAGCAGTGAACCCACGAGAGGATCGATGTGCGGGTAGTCATCATGGGGTGCGGACGAGTGGGATCGTCCCTGGCGATGGCCATGCAGAAGCGCGGTCACCAGGTGGCCATCATCGACCGCGATCCGGCCGCGTTCACACGACTGTCCGACGACTTCACCGGCGAGCAGATCGTCGGGGTCGGGTTCGATCGCGACGTACTCGCCCGCGCCGGGATCGACCGAGCCGACTCGTTCGCCGCGGTGTCCTCGGGCGACAACTCCAACATCATTGCCGCGCGCGTCGCGCGCGAGACCTTCGACGTCCCTCGCGTCGTCGCCAGAATCTACGACGCGAAGCGAGCCCAGGTCTATGAGCGACTCGGGATTCCCACCGTCGCAACGGTGCCGTGGACGACCGAGCGTTTCGTCTCGGCTCTCGGCGAGACGTCGACGACAACGGAGTGGCGCGATCCGTCGGGAACCATCGCGATCGCCCAGCTCGACATCCACGAGTCGTGGATCGGCATCACGTCGGTGAAGTTCCAAGAGCTCTCCGGGGCCCGCCTGTCTTTTCTGAACCGCCACGGCAAACCGATCCTCCCCGAAGCCAAAACCGTTCTGCAACAAGACGACATCGTGTTCGCATCGGTCCGCCTCGACGATCTCGCCGGTGTGCGCGCACTCGTCGCAGCGCCGCTGGCCCATGCCGATTAGAGGAGAGAGATGAAAGTCGCCATCGCCGGTGCAGGCGCAGTCGGTCGTTCGATCGCCCGTGAACTCATCGCGGCAGGCCACGAGGTCACGCTGTTCGAACGCCTCGCAAGCCACATCGACGTCGAGGCCGTCCACGGAGCGAACTGGCTGCTCGCGGATGCCTGCGAGCTGGCCAACCTCGAACGAGCCGGGTTGCAATCCTACGACGTGATGATCGCCGCCACCGGCGACGACAAGGCCAATCTCGTGGTCAGCCTGCTGGCGAAGACCGAGTTCGCGGTGAGCAGGGTCGTCGCCCGCGTAAACGATCCGCGCAATGAGTGGCTGTTCGGGGAGGACTGGGGCGTCGACGTCGCGGTGTCGACACCTCGGCTACTGGCCTCACTGGTCGAAGAGGCGGTGTCGGTCGGTGATCTGGTGCGGCTCATGACATTTCGTCAGGGTCAGGCAAACCTCGTCGAACTCACGCTGCCGCCCGACACCCCGCTGGCGGGCAAGCCGGTCCGCAAGATCGATCTGCCGCGCGACGCCGCGCTGGTGGCCATCATCCGTGGCGGCCGCGTGATCGTGCCCGAGCGCGACGATCCGCTCGAGGGTGGCGACGAACTCGTCTTTGTCGCCGCGGTCGAGGTGGAACCGGCGCTACACGCGGCGATCCACGGCAGCTGAGGCCCCGCCGGCGCGCGACGCGCGTCGGACGAGCACCATGGTCACCACGACTGCGAGCGCGGTGAGCGGCCAGCCCATCCCGATCCGAGCGACGGCCAGCCAACCGGTGTCGCCGCTGTCGTAGAGCGACGATTGTGCGAGATAGCGTCCCGCGAACACGAGTGCCCAGAATGCCGTGGCGACGTCATAGGCGATCAAAGTCCCGCGGTCGTGACGCCACTGCGTTCCGGTGCCGTTGACGTAATTCCAGGCCACGCCGATCAGCGGCCATCGAAGCAGGATCGAAGCGACCAGGACACCCGCGTACACCAGCGATGTCCAGATGCCGAACAGAAAGTACCCTTTCGCGTCGCCGACGCGATGGGCGATGAACGCGCAGATCGCCACGCCGAGAAAGCCGGAGATCGCCGGTGCGAGTCCGTCGTGACGGAACAGACGGACGGCCGCGACCGATACCGCCGTAGCGAGCGCCGCGATGATCGCAGCCGTCAGGCCGAATGCGGCGTTGACGGCCACGAATACAATGACGGGGATCGTCGACGAGATCAGGCCGGATACTCCGCCGAGCTGCTCGAGAACCGTCGGCGTCGGCCGTTCGCCCACCTGAGCTGCGTCGATATCCGACGCGGCGTCGGTACTGTCAGTCTTCTCCGTCGCCATGCAATTCGTAATCGGGGTTGTAGATCACCTTGGTGCCATTGTGTTCGCCGAGACGCCCACTCACGGTGATCTTCCGACCCGGCTCGATACCCGGTATGCGGTTACGGCCCATCCATTTCAGAAAGACGACGTCGCTTCCGTCGAAGAACTCCGCCTTGACCCCACTCTTGGCGGTGCGTGAACAGGTCTCGACCGCGCGCAACTCGCCATGCATCGTGACCTCGTCACCGCGCGAACACTCCACCGCGCGCTGGGCGCCGGTGGCCGCCGACTCCGCCGCGATCTTCTCCGCGTCGGCTTCTCCGAGATCTTCGGTGAGCCGCCTGGTCAGTCGCTTGAGATAACCGGCTGTGGGCATCACAACCTCCAAATAGCGATGTGGGCACGATCAGTGTTTCGGGCGCGGCTTATCGGGCTGAACCAACCGAGCCGCACTCGGTCAGCCTAGACCCCTGCGCTCAGCAGTTACAACGCACGGCATCATCGGTTCATGCCCTCGGCTGACACCGCGCCCCCACCAGCACCGACCGCGTTGATCGTCATGCCCGGCACAGGTTCGGACGACGACTACGTTCGACGAGCATTCGGGGCGGCTGCACGACTTCTCGACGTCGAGCTCATCGCTGTGAAACCGACCGCCGACCTCATCCCCGGATTCATCCGCGCACTCGACGCCGCGGCGCGCGAGCATGCGGTCGTCCTGGTCGGCGGCGTGTCCATCGGCGCGGTGACCGCACTGCGGTGGGCGCTGGACCGACAGTCCGCACACACCGGAACCTGTGCCGGCGTCCTGGCTGCGCTACCGCCGTGGAGCGGCGAACCGTCGGGATCGCTTGCCGCGGCGAGCGCCCGCCTGACCGCCGACTCCATCGAACGCGACGGACTCGACGCAACGATCGCGACGATGGTCTCGACGAGTCCCGAGTGGCTCGGCGTCGAGCTGAGTCGGTCGTGGCGCGCGCAGTCCCGCGACCTCGTCGCACAACTGCGCGCTGCGGCGGAGTGCGTGGCACCGACCCCGGACGACATCTCCGAACTCACTGTGCCACTTGCGATTACCGCTGCGGTCGACGATCCGCTACATCCCCGCGCAATCGCCGAGGACTGGTCGGCCGCTGCACCGCGCGCGGAGGTCGTCGACGTCGGATTGACCCAGTGGGGCATCGACCCCTCGGTGCTCGGGACGTCGTGCGCGCGCGCCTGGCTGCGCCTGAGTGCGGCGCCGGAGTCGGAGCCTGCCCGGCACCTATGAGAGGGAGGTCAGCGGCGTCGTCGAAAACGCTGCATGGCCGAGCCCGCCGAGCGGGGCTGATCGTCGGATGAGTCGACATCCCCACCGGCCGTGAACTCGGCGTCGGCGGTGGCAACACCCGTGTCCGTGCCACTCGTCTGCTGTGCCGTCAGATCGTCACCCGAGCCTGCAATGGCTCCGTCGGGTACGACGACGCCGGGCGGGACATCGCCACCCTCGGCCGACGCGCCCTCGAACATTTGCTGTTGTGCTGCGGCGACCTGCTCGGCCAACACCGGCGGCAGCACAAGCGGCAGCATCTCGCGGGGAGGTGCGGGCTCGGTGCCTCGACGCACCACCGACTCCGCGAGCACGGCACGGGACAGCTGGGACAGTTCGGACGCGGTGTCGTTCGGACCGCTCGCCACCAGCCGAACCATCCAGCGCGGGCCGTCGACTCCGATGAAACGATGACTGCCGCCCGGAACCTCTGCGACGATTTCGCGGCCCCAATGACCGTCTTCGATGCTCGTGGTCGCTCCGTCGTTCTTCAGTGAGTCGACGAGTTCACCTACCACCTCGCGCCACAGTCCCGGCGACTTCGGCGCCGCGAAAGCAGCGACGGTGATCCGGCCGTAGGGAGTCACCAGGTAGACGGCCTCTGGTTGATGGTCGGCGGTCATCTCGACGGTCACCTGGCCGCCTTCGACAACGGGCACCAGCACGGCGCCGAGGTCGAGGTGCGATTTCTCGAGATCCTCTGCCGGGGTGTCGAGTTCGGTGATGTCGTAGGGTCCGCGCGCCTGCCCGATGAGCAGCTGCTGGTCGGCAGTGTCCGACGCCGACTCGGGGTCTCGTGCCATCACGTGGGGTTCTCCTCGTTCGCGTTGTCGCCTGCGGTATCCGAGCCGTTGGCCGGGTCGACGATGCCCGGATCGACGGATCCCCCATCCGTCAGTATGGCGTGTCCGCCGCTCGATCCGTAGCCGCCCTCGCCGCGAGCTGTCTCGTCGAGCTCGTCGACCTCGGTGAAGTCGACCAGTTCGATCCGCTGGATCAGCAACTGCGCGATGCGATCCCCGCGCACGATGCTGATCGTCTCCGACGGATCGAGGTTGATCAGACACACCTTGATCTCCCCGCGGTACCCGGCGTCGATGGTTCCGGGCGCGTTGACGATCGACAATCCGGCGCGTGCGGCGAGTCCCGACCGTGGATGGATCAGCCCGACCGTTCCGAATGGCAGCGCGACGGCGATCCCCGTTCCGACGAGCTGTCGACGGCCTGGCGGCAGTTCGACATCGATGGTGGAACAGAGGTCGACACCCGCATCGCCGGCATGAGCCCGAGTCGGCAGTGGAATGTCGGGATCGAGTCGCTTCACCGGGATCTGACCGATCGGTGCGGCGCCAGGGGTGGATTCTACGGTCACGAACGCAGACTACGCTGAGCTTTGTGAGTTCATCCGAACGCCCCGAGGAGACCGGGGCCCAGTCGCCAGGACCGACTGATCCGGCAGCAGACCGCTACAGCGAACGGCTGCGTGTGCCCCTGTGGTGGTGGCCTGCCGCGGCAGTGGTGACCGCGGTCGCCGGATACGAGATAGAGCTCTCGGCGCATCGCTCGTCGTGGAGTTTCGTCGGATACATCGCCGTCGGGCTGCTGTGTGCATTCCTGCTGTGGTCGATGGGCCGTACCCAGATCAGGGTCAGCGCAGACGGAGTCTTGCATGCGGGCAAGGCGCAATTGCCGAATTCTGTCATCGCGCGCGGGGCGAGTATCCCTGCGTCGGCCAAGAGCGCGGCGCTCGGTCGGCAGCTCGATCCGGCTGCGTTCCTCATGCACCACGCGTGGATCAAGACGATGGTGTTGTTGGTGTTGGACGATCCCGATGACCCGACGCCCTACTGGCTGGTGTCAACGCGCCATCCCGACAAGGTGCTCGCCGCACTGGGTATTCCCGATGCCAGCACGACGCACGCGGTGAGTCCTGAGCACTCGGACCGCGACCAGAGCTGAGGCGACCAGAGCTGGGGCCCGCGGTAGTCCGAGACTCACGAGCAGACGCAAGCGGCGCAGCGGTGCCGGATACCGGCACGCTGCGCGCCGCTCAGGCGCAGTCGACGCAGATGAGCGAGCTGCCATTCTCCCGAGCCAATCGGCTGCGGTGGTATACGAGGAAGCAGCTGCTGCAGGTGAATTCGTCGGCCTGCTTGGGGATCACACGGACGGAGAGCTCTTCTCCGGAGAGATCAGCGCCGGGCAGCTCGAATGACTCGGCCGTGTCGGTCTCATCGACATCAACCGCAGACGACTGGGCTTCGCTGCGACGAGCCTTCAACTCTTCGAGCGAATCCTCATTCAGGTCTTCGGTCTCCGTACGCCGTGGCGCGTCGTAATCAGTAGCCATTGTGTGCCTTACTTGGTTGGAGTTGGAGCCGTGGAGGACTGGCTTGTGGCCGGTCGACCAATTGAGCACGATGCCTGTCGGGGGGTTGGATTTCACCGACGTCACAACAACTCGTGGCGCCTGCAATTCGTTACCCCCAACCAAACAGATTTATGTGATTTGCATCACATATTCCGTAGGCTGGTCCGTCCCTGTCTAGGACGGGGCGCCCGAACTGTAGTGCATCGCTTGTCTGCGGTCAACATCACGCGTACGCCGATTCATTCCCGAGCGTCGGTCGGCTCAGACGGACACGCGGAGTGAACCGGGACTCATCACACAGGGACCGACTCGCACGCACGGTGCTTGACCCACACCCGCGCACGAACCCTCTACAGTGAACCTCGTCCTGCTCGCTGGGCTCCCGGCGTCGGCAGGCGCAGGTATGCGTGGATGCGAGAAGGAGCAGGGTTCAACGGTGGTCTCGAGGATTACGGTCGGTTATCCCACCGATGACAAGGGACGCCCCTATCGACGTCGGCGTGCGCGGCCCGCCATCATCGTCGCGGTCATTCTGCTCGTCGTAGGTGTGATCGCATGGGCTGTCGCACTTTCCAAATCGACAGCCGACGCAACGCCCACGAGTTGCAACCAGCCCACACCGGCCAGTTCATCGGTGGCGGCACCCCCGGTCGCCAATGCCCCCGCGGCCGCGTCGGCGAAGACACCGAAACTGACCGTCGTCAGTCGTGACGACATGCTGAAGGTCGCACCCGCCGCGCTGTCGACATTCCAGGTGCGCGTGCTGAACGCGTCGACTCAGCGCGGCGAAGCCCAGACCGTCTCAGACGATCTGACCGCGCAGGGATTCAATCCCGTTCCCGACGGCGCATATGCCGACGACGCCCTCTACCCCAACCACGACCTCGACTGCGTGGCGCAGATCCGCTTCGGGCCCGCGGGAAAGGCTGCCGCAGCGTCGGTCTGGGTCGCGATCCCGTGCGCAGAACTGGTCGACGACGGGCGCACCGGAACCTCAGTCGACGTCGCGCTCGGCGAGTACTACAAGGCACGTGAGCAGTCGCAGGACACGCAGGCCGCGCTCGAGGCCCTTCGCTCGGCGGACCCGCACAACCCCAAGACCGGGGCCGACCCGGGAGTGGTGCGGGCGGTTCACGCCCAAACCTGTTGATCGACAGGCTGATCGATCATTCAGGAGATCGGCGACAGCGCGCCGATCTCATCGAGCAACGCGAAGAACTCATCAGCGATACCCGGCGCGACGGCGACCGTTGCATCGCCGTCGGCTGAGCGCGAATCCGGTGGCGGAGTCCGCACAATCGCACCCGCCTCTGCTGCGACGAGGCCACCGGCCGCCCAGTCCCAGGGACTCAATCCGTGCTCGATATGCGCATCAACCGCGCCGGAGGCGACCATGCACAGGTCGAGCGCCGCGGCACCTACTCGACGTAGATCCCGAACCCGGGGAAGAAGCCGGGACATCAGCTCGCCCTGCACGCGTCGGCGCTCGACGTCGTAGCCGAAGCCGGTCGCGACCAGTGCGAGGTCGACGCGCGAGATCGGGTTGGCACGAAGCCTCGTACGCACACCGTCGCGCACTTCATATGCGCCACCCGACAGCGTCGCGGTGTAGACGACGTCGCGCGCGACGTCGACGACAGCACCGGCAACCGACCTGCCGTCGACCTGGGCGGCCACGGAGACCGCATACGCGGGGATGCCGTAGAGGAAGTTGACGGTCCCATCGATGGGATCGATCACCCAGCGCACACCGGACGGAACCTCGACGGTGCCGCCCTCCTCTTCACCGAGGACGGCATCGTCTGGACGCAGGCGCTTGAGCAGCCCGCGGATGAGTTCCTCGGATTCGGTGTCGGCGAGCGTCACAGGGTCGGTCGGCGTCGATTTCGTCGACACGGCCGACGGGGCAACGTCATTGCCTGTTCCCGGTGCCGTTCCGGTGTGACCGAACAGCTCCGGCCGCCGCCTGCGGACATGGCGAGCCGCTTCGGTGGCCACCTCGAATGCCACCTCACCGAGCCGCTCCACATCGACGCCGGCGATAGTCGGAGCCGTATCGACCTTCTCGCGGGGGATGTTCACCAGACCATCATGTCAGTTGACCTTCGCCCGACCCTCTCGGTGACCTCTACTCGACCTGTGGGCGGCACGCAGTCAGCCGACGGTTACGTGATCGTCACCGTGCGACACGTTTTCCGACAAGGTCCGCCCGTTGCACGTCACGCCTCGATAGCCTGAATATCGCACGGTCGCGGACACTGCGATCACCGAGAGAGGAAGCCGCCATGACCGACTCATCCACCTCTGCGAACGATTCCGCCGGACCCCGCGCGTTCGGCGTCGACGTCGGGGGGTCGGGGATCAAGGGCGGAATCGTGGACCTCACGACTGGCAAGCTGGTCGGCGAACGCTACAAGGTGCTCACCCCCAAACCCGCGACACCCGAAGCGGTCTCGCGGGGCGTTGCCGAGGTCGTCGGCCACTTCAACTGGGATGGGCCCGTTGGCATCACACTTCCTGGAGTCATCACCGACGGAACCATGCGCACCGCGGCGAACATCGACAAGGGCTGGATCGGCACGAATACCTACGAGCTCTTCGCCAAGGATCTCGGGGGGCGTGCTCTGTCGGTCGTCAACGACGCGGACGCAGCCGGAATGGCCGAGGACGCGCACGGCGCCGGACGTGGCGTCGACGGGGTGGTCATGCTGCTGACGTTCGGCACCGGCATCGGATCGGCGATCCTGGTGAATGGCACGCTCGTACCGAACACCGAGCTCGGCCACCTGATCGTCGGAAAGAAGGAAGCCGAGCATCAGGCGTCCTCGCGCGTGAAGGAAGAAAAGGGCTGGTCGTACAAGAAATGGTCCAAGAAGGTCAGCAAGGTCCTCGATGAGTACGAGGCACTGTTCTGGCCGTCGTTGTTCATCGCGGGCGGCGGCATCAGCTGCAAGGCCGACAAGTGGATTCCGTACCTCACGAACGAGACCAAAGTGGTTCCGGCGACCCTGCAGAACACGGCCGGAATCGTGGGAGCCGCGATGGCCGTCGATCAGGGTCTCAAGCCCTGATCCCGTCGACGTCGCAGCGATCTCGTAGCGCCCGCCGTCGGCGATCCCCAGGGGTCGCCGACGGCGCGCTACCGAGATTGCGACAACCGGCCTGACCTGGCATTTGTCACATTCGGGGTGATGTTGTCGTTACAATGGCTTCCACCGGTGACGATGCACCGAGAAACCAGCCCGATCCGCAGCGGTTCTCCGCTGTGAATCAGCGTGTCAGATTGTGTTCGGAAAGGTTGTACGTGGCAGCCACCCAGACCCGCCAGAGCGACGCCGAAGCCGAGGATTCGACGACGACGTCGGCCCCGGCTGCAGATAAGCCAACGGCAAAGAAGACCGCCAAGAAGGCGGCCAAGAAGGCCACAGCTCGCAAGGCCCCCGCCAAGAAGGCGGCCAAGAAAGCCGCTCCGAAGAAGGCGGCCAAGAAGGCCGCGAGTCCTGCCGACGGGGCAGAAGAAGCCAACGAAGCAGAAGAACTCGACGGCGGCTCGATCGACGACATCGACGGCCCCGACGCGGAACTCGACGAAGACGTCGAGATCGACGACGACGATCTCGAGGTCGACGACGAGGAAGCCGAAGATACGGCCGACGACGACGCCGAAGAGGAGTCCGAGACTCCCGCGAAGACGACCGCCGGAGCCACTCCCCCGGTCGCGCCGCCCGCCGACAAGGCGTCGAAGGACGCCGACGCGAAGACCGCAGGAGACTTCGTCTGGGACGAGGAAGAGTCAGAGGCTCTTCGTCAGGCCCGCAAAGACGCAGAGCTCACCGCGTCCGCCGACTCGGTTCGTGCCTACCTCAAGCAGATCGGCAAGGTCGCCCTCCTCAACGCAGAAGAGGAAGTCGAACTCGCCAAGCGCATCGAAGCAGGCCTGTACGCCACCGAGCGTCTGCGTCGGATCATGGAGTCCGGCGAGAAGATCTCGACCGCACAGAAGCGCGACCTGAACTGGATCTCCCGCGACGGCAACCGCGCCAAGAACCACCTTCTCGAGGCCAACCTGCGTCTCGTCGTCTCCCTCGCCAAGCGCTACACCGGCCGCGGCATGGCGTTCCTGGACCTGATCCAGGAGGGCAACCTCGGCCTGATCCGCGCTGTCGAGAAGTTCGACTACACCAAGGGTTACAAGTTCTCGACGTATGCCACCTGGTGGATCCGTCAGGCGATCACCCGCGCGATGGCCGATCAGGCCCGCACCATCCGTATCCCGGTGCACATGGTCGAGGTCATCAACAAGCTCGGCCGCATCCAGCGTGAGCTGCTCCAGGACCTCGGCCGTGAGCCGACTCCCGAAGAGCTCGCGAAGGAAATGGACATCACGCCCGAGAAGGTGCTGGAGATCCAGCAGTACGCGCGTGAGCCCATCTCGCTGGACCAGACGATCGGCGACGAGGGCGACAGCCAGCTCGGCGACTTCATCGAGGACTCAGAGGCCGTGGTTGCGGTCGACGCGGTCAGCTTCACGCTGCTCCAGGATCAGCTGCAGTCGGTGCTCGAGACGCTGTCCGAGCGCGAAGCCGGCGTCGTCCGACTCCGCTTCGGACTCACCGACGGTCAGCCGCGCACACTCGACGAGATCGGCCAGGTCTACGGCGTGACGCGTGAGCGCATCCGTCAGATCGAGTCGAAGACCATGTCGAAGCTTCGGCACCCGAGCCGCTCGCAGGTTCTGCGCGACTACCTCGACTGACCGTCGATACGGCCGCGGTTCAGGTACCTGATTCGTCGAACGGCGCGAACGTGCCGTCCGCTTGCTGCGGGTAGCTCGTGACGTCGACCACCGCGCTCAGCGGTAGCGGGCCGTAGAGGTGCGGGAACAGCATCGATTCCGGATCGCCGGCGACGCCGGGTTCCCAGCGGATCTCGGCGTCGAGTCGTGTCGGCTCGACGTGCAACGCAAGCAGGTCGTGCTCACCGGAGTAGAACCGGTTGGCTGGCAGGTGCACCTGCTGCGGAGTCGAGAGGTGGATGAACCCGACGTCGGCGAGCGATGACGGCCGCAGCTCCGATTCGTGTCGGGCCGCGTCCCAGTCCGCACTCGACATCAGATGAATGAGGTGTTCGACGGTCCGTCCGTCGGTTGGTGACGTCACTGCAGCACCATAGCCACCAGAGGTCTCACCACCATCGAAATGTGAGCCAGATCGCCTCTCGCGTAACGGGATCGTGTAGTTGTGTTGCACCTCGGGGAACCGATGTAAACGGTGAGTGACGACACACCCGGGAAACCGGCGGAACAATACGAGCCCCCGAAACGTCTGACACAGTGAGGTTGACGCATCGTCCGGATGCGTTGGCTCTGAAGGGAAGGCGACCACACCGGCGCCGGACCGGGACGGAGGAAAATGTCTGACATCGCCACCACAACCCCGATCTCCATACCGCTCACCGCTGCCGATCGCTGTGATCGCTGTGGCGCAGCCGCAAAGGTTCGTGCCGTCCTGCCCAAGGGCGGCGAGCTTCTCTTCTGCCGCCACCACTTCAACGAGCACGAGGCCCGACTCGTCGAGCTCAGTGCCACCGTCGAAGAGTCTGCGGGAGAGCTGGTCTAGAGACCGATACACGTAGCGAACGCCCCGACCACTCGGATGTGGCCGGGGCGTTCTGCTATTCAGATCTCGTGCGCTCGCGTCACCGCCACGCGCGCAGCGCCTTGATGCGCTCGCGGAGTTGGTCGGCCGTGGCCATGGCCGTCGGCGGGCCGCCGAGTTTGCTGCGTAGTTCGTTGTGCACCATGCCGTGCGGCTTACCGGTGCGATGGTGGTGCATCGCGATCAGCCCGTTGAGTTCTTTTCGTAGCGCGTGGAGATTCTCGCCCGTCGCCTGCTGCGTTGGCACCTTGTCTGCCGCCGGAACGATCTGCGTCACCGCCGATCGCTGCGCAACCTGGTCGGCCTGCTTCTTACGGAGAAGTGCGCGCACCTGGTCGGCGTCGAGCAGTCCTGGTAGTCCCAGGTAGTCCGATTCTTCGTCGCTGCCCGCAAACGTCGCTGTACCGAACGACGAACCGTCGAAGATCACCTGGTCGAGCTCGGCGTCGGCATGCAGCGATTGGAAGCTCTTTTCTTCCTCGCCCGCCTCGTCCTTCTGCTTGTTGGCATCGATCAGCAGCGCGTCGTCGAGCCCGTCACTGTCGCGATGAGGTTTGCCGAGCACGTGGTCGCGCTCTGCTTCCATCTGGCTCGCCAGATTCAGGAGCACCGGGACTGAGGGCAAGAACACGCTCGCGGTCTCGCCCGGACGTCTCGAGCGCACGAAACGCCCGATTGCCTGCGCAAAGAACAGCGGCGTCGACGCACTCGTCGCGTACACGCCGACCGCCAGACGCGGAACGTCGACGCCCTCGGACACCATGCGGACCGCGATCATCCATTCGTCGTCGGATTCGGCGAACTGCGAGATGCGCGACGTCGACTTCGGGTCGTCGGAGAGGACGAGGACCGGTTTGCGGCCGGTGATCGACTCGAGGAGTTCGGCGTAGTCGCGGGCAACGGTCTGATCGGTGGCGATGACCAGGCCGCCTGCGTCGGGAACGCCTGCCGCACGCAACTGGCCGAGTCGTGTGTGTGCGGCCTGGAGCACGGACGGAATCCAGTCACCGTGCGCGTCGAGGGCGGTTCGCCAGGCTCGTGCGGTCTGCTCGGCGGACAGTGGCTCTCCCAGTCGGGCGGTGTACTCCTCACCCGCCGACGTACGCCAACTCGCCTGTCCCGAGTACGCGAGGAACACGACGGGCCGCACGACGCCGTCGGAGAGCGCGTCGGCGTAGCCGTAGGTGTGGTCGGCACGCGATCGCAGCACGCCACCCTCTTCCGGCTCGTATGTGACGAACGGGATGGGTGAGTCGTCGGAGCGGAACGGCGTTCCTGTCAGCGACAACCTCCGCACGGCGTCGGAAAACGCCTCACGGATCGCGTCGCCCCACGATTTCGCGTCGCCACCGTGATGGATCTCGTCGAGGATCACGAGTGTTCGACGATTCTCGGTGCGCACCCGGTGCCGCGACGGGTGCGCGGCCACCTGCGCGTAGGTCAGGGCGACACCGTTGTAGTCGGAGCTGGTCTGACCGTCGGAGTTGCGGAATCGGGAGTCCAGAGCGATGCCGACGCGCGCGGCGGCCTGCGCCCACTGATGCTTGAGATGCTCGGTCGGGGTGACGACGGTGACCTGTTCGATCGTGCGATCGTCGAGCAGTTCCCGCGCGACCCGAAGTCCGAACGTCGTCTTTCCCGCACCCGGCGTTGCAACCGCGAGAAAGTCTGTCGGCCTGGTCGCGAGGTACTTCGTGAGCGCTCGTCGCTGCCAGGCGCGTAGCGGTGGACCGGCGGGCGTTGCGGGCGATTGGGCAGAAGTCACGTAATCAAAGCTCCCGACGGCGCGAAGGCAAGAAACAACCCCTCGGCCAGATGGACCGTGCCGGAACACATTCACTCATCCGAGGGGACTTCTCGATCTTAGCGGCTCGCGCCGACACCGCTTTCGCCAGACACGGGTGATCCACGCGAGCACCGCAATGCGGTCTGTGACACGCGGCAAGGGGTGTGTCGCACGCAACCTGCGCCGATCAGGGATGCTGGACCCATAGCCACGACACGCCGCAACCCTGTTCCGATGACCGACGACGCCACCCCGTCGCCGGCTCTCGGAGAACGCGCGCGCAGACCTCCGCGCCGGCCGGCACCCGTGTCGATGGACCTTCCGATGGGAAACGACGGGCGGCCGCTCGATTCCCCAACACTCGACACTCCTGCCCTCGACTCTCCTGCCCTCGATGCCGCTGCGGCCCCGCGTGGCTCTCCGCCGACGCGTGACACCGACGACGCCGCGTCGGAAGGAACCGACGATCCGCAGGCGCACCAGCCGTCTGCCCCCGGGCCGCCTGTGCTGCCGAACATCCATCGGGTTGTCTGGCGCACGATCAAGAAGGCATGGGACGACGGAATCGTCGGCTGGGCCGCACAGGCCGCGTTCTGGCAGGCGTTGTCGCTGCCTCCGCTGCTTCTCGGGCTCCTCGGCAGCGTCGGCTACGTCGCCGGGTGGTTCGGTCCCGACACCGTCGAAGTGATCTCGTCGCGGATCATCAGCTTCGCGGAACGCACGTTCTCGACGAGCGTCGTCAACGATCTCATCACCCCGACCGTCGACAACGTCCTCGGTCGCGGACGGGTCGGAGTGATTTCGATCGGCTTCATCCTGTCGCTGTGGGCCGGGTCGTCGGCCGTGTCGTGTTTCGTCGCGTCGATCGTTCGGGCGCACGACCAGCACGAGGTACGCAATCCGGTGTGGCAGCGAATCTTCGCGCTCCTGCTGTACGTGTGCTTCCTGCTCGTGTCGGTGTTCCTGCTGCCACTGGTTGCACTCGGCCCGAACTACCTGCACGAGATCGTGCCCGACTCGTGGGACCGAGGTGTGAGCGCGCTGATCGACTACGGATACTTCCCGTTCGTCGCGCTGCTGCTCCTCGGGGTCCTCACGACGCTCTATCACCTGGCGCTGCCGAATCCGCTGCCCTGGCATCGGCTCGTCGGCGGCGCGGTGGTCGCCGGGATCTTCTTCTGGATCGCCAGCTACGTGCTGCGTATCTACCTCGCCGCGATCACACGCGCCGGATACACCTACGGCGCACTGGCGACGCCGATCGCCTTTTTGCTGTTCACGTTCTTCCTCGGCTTCGCGATCGTGATCGGCGCCGAGTTCAATGCCGCGGTGCAATCACTGTGGCCGGCCAAACCCCCTGCCACCGCGCACGTCCGACACTGGGTACACGAGCAGACCTCCGACATCACCGGCCACATCAAGTCGATTCCCGAGCGACTGGCCACCGGGCCGATCCGCAAGTCCCCTCAGCAGCCCGACGACGCTACGCGCGACTCGGGCTCCGAGGCCGACACGGACGTCCACGCGTATGACACCCCGACCGATGGCATGCAGACTCCCCGGGACCGGTCGTCACCTCAACGGCAACCGCCGCCCGGCAAACGTCGTTAGCGGGCGGCGGTGGCTGCGGCAGGAAACGTCACTCTTTGCGCATCCGGTTGTAGATCTTCTTGCACTTGGGGCAGACGGGCGATCCCGGCTTGGCCGAGCGCGTCACCGGGAACGTCTCGCCGCACAGCGCCACCACGTGATTGCCCATGACCGCGCTCTCGGCGATCTTGTTTTTCTTGACGTAGTGGAAGAACTTGGGTCTGTCGTCGTCTCCCCGATCCGTCGCGTCGGCGTCGGGCCGCTCGTCGGTCTTGGTGTCCGACCATTCGTCGAGGTCGGGACGCTCGATAGTTTCGGTAGCCATGCGCTCTATTGTGCTCCTCACTGCCCGATTCCGACACGGTGACCCACGACGCCCGACGACCAGGGCCACCAGCGCGGCCTGAGACACGCCCGAGCGCGTCACACGACGGTTGCCCCGTCGGTGCAATCAGGAACCGAAAGTGGAACAGTGGAGACATGGGATTCGACGGAACGAAGCGCAGTCATGGTGGGTACTGAGGGGCCACGCCGCGATCATGTGTCGCCAGAGGCCTTCCTCATCACCGACGCGCAGGAATCCCTCGACGAGCAGCACAGGGCGCGCGTACGCAAATATCTGACGCTGATGTCGTTTCGTGTTCCCGCGCTGATCATCGCGGGCATCGTCTACAGCATGACCGGATCGGGCTGGTGGGCGCTCGGCATCGTCGCACTGTCGATCCCGCTCCCCTGGGTCGCCGTCCTGATCGCCAACGATCGACCGCCTCGCAAGCGCGGAGAGGTAGCCCACTACAAATACGGCCCCGACCACCACGTCGTCGGCCCACAGGCTCTCGGCGGCGAGTCGAACGTCATCGACTCCACCGTCGCCGACGACCGACATCGAAACTGACGGCATCCACACCCGGTTTGAGTGGACCCAGTCGCGTCAGCTGGACCAGATCTCAGCCGATTCTCAGTCGCTCTCTCGTACCAGATCGAGCGTTCATGCAGCTCAGGAGCCAGTAGACCGAATCAGCCCCCGGGGAACTTTCACGGAGTGCATGTCGTTGCACCCTATGAACGCACTCGATTAGGAGGCCAGATGTCACGCTCCACCGTCACACGCTCCACATCCACCGTCGCTTCTGGCGACACCACCCCCTCACGCCCGGCGATGACGGAACAAGATCTCGACGCACAGTCACCTGCGGCAGATCTGGTCCGTGTCTACCTCAACGGCATCGGCCGCACGGCGCTGCTCAACGCAGAGCAGGAGGTCGAGCTCGCCAAGCAGATCGAAGCCGGCCTCTACGCCAAGCACGTTCTGGCGACCCGCAAGCGGCTGTCCGCTGCCAAGAAGCGTGATCTCACGATCGTCGTTCGTGAGGGCGAGGTCGCACGAGCTCACCTACTCGAGGCCAACCTCCGCCTCGTCGTCTCGCTGGCCAAGCGCTACACCGGCCGCGGAATGCCACTCCTCGACCTCATCCAGGAGGGCAATCTCGGCCTGATCCGCGCGATGGAGAAGTTCGACTACGCCAAGGGCTTCAAGTTCTCAACGTACGCGACCTGGTGGATCCGTCAGGCCATCACGCGAGGCATGGCAGACCAGAGCCGCACCATCCGTCTGCCTGTCCATCTCGTCGAGCAGGTCAACAAGCTGGCCCGCATCAAGCGTGAGCTGCACCAGCAACTCGGCCGCGAGGCCACCGACGACGAGCTCGCCAACGAATCGGGCATCCCGGCGGAGAAGATCGCAGATCTGCTCGACCACAGCCGCGACCCGGTGAGCCTCGACATGCCGGTGGGCAGCGACGAGGAGGCACCGCTCGGCGACTTCATCGAAGACGCGGAGGCGACCTCCGCGGAGAGCGCCGTCATCGCCGGACTCATGCACACCGACGTCCGCGCGGTGCTTGCCACGCTCGACGAGCGTGAGCAGCAGGTGATCCGTATGCGCTACGGCCTCGACGACGGACAGCCACGCACACTCGACCAGATCGGCCGCATGTTCGGGCTCTCGCGCGAACGCGTCCGTCAGATCGAGCGTGAGGTGATGGGCAAGCTCCGCCAGGGCGAGCGCGCCGAGCGTCTGCGCGCCTACGCGAGCTGACTCGCCACCGCTAACTCAATCGTCCAATCAGCTCAATCGTCTCGGTCCGGTATCCGCCTTGGTGGGCACCGGGCCGATTCGTATGCGGGCGTTGAGGATTGCTGCGCCCTCCGGCGAACACAGCACGGGGTCGACGAAGATCTCGCGGATCTCCGGGATGTCGTCGGCCATCGTCGAGATGCGGATGAGCAGGTCGACCAGAGCTTCCCGATCGACAGGGGCCTCTCCCCGATAGCCGTAGAGAAGCGGGGCCGATCGTGGCTCGTCGATCAGTTCGTCGGCGTCGAGGGCGGTGATCGGGATCGCGCGATACCCGTCGTCGCCGAGTAGCTCGAACGTCCTGCCCGACAAGCCGAACGAGATCAGTGGCCCGAACGACGGGTCGTCGCGCATGCGCACCATGGTGCCGACGCCCTTGGGCGCCATCTTCTGCACGTGGAGCACCTTGTCACCGGTCAGCTCCGAGATCTCGGCGAACGCGGTCACCACGGCGGTGGCGTCGGGAAGGTCGAGTCGTGCGCCTTCACGGTCGAGTCGGCCGCGCCACGACGGCGACGTTGCTTTGACGGCCACGGGAAATCCCAGGTCACGCGCCGCGGCCGACGCCTCGTGCATCGTCGAGACCTCGCTGAAGGGAACCACCCGGACGCCGTACCACTCCAGCAGGCGTGCCGAGTCGACGTCGCCGAGTACCGTCACCTCATCGGCGCCTGCGGCCGTGGAGCCACCTGACTCATCCGACTCATCGTCAGAAGGTCCGCACATCGCTTCGCGCACCCATGTCCGCGCCGCCTCGGGGTCGATGCCGTCGGGCCTTTCGACGGGGACTTCCGGTCGCGCGCACCAACGCGCGTACTGCCACGCGCGTGCCAGCGCGGCCGCTGCCCGTTCAGGAGACGAATACGACGGAATCGATCCGCGGGCAGGTAACCCCGACGGTCCTGGTTTCATCAGGCCCGGCGGGATGCCCTCGACGGCGAGGAAGGTGGTCACGATCGGTTTGTCGGCATCGGCGTCCGGTGTGTTCGCGCCCGCGATCAGTGCGCGGGCATGCCAGCCGAGATCGACGGCGACAGGTGGCACGAAGACGACGATCACGCTGTCGACCCCCGGATCGGCCATCGCCTGCGCGACGGCGCCCTCGAAATCATCCTCCGAGGCTCCTGCGCCGAGGTCTATGGTCGACTCCACTTCCAGACCACCCGAGCGCGCGGTGTCAGCGGCGAGGCTGCCGAGCACCGACGAATTGCCGATGATGCGGGTCCGGGGGCCGCGAGGTAGGGGTTGGTACGCGAAAAGCGATGCGCAGTCGAACAATTCGGGAATGGTGTCGACCTGGATGACGCCTGCTTGCTCGAGCATCATCTGCGCGATGCGATCGTCGAGGCTTGCCGCAGCGGTCCGTGCGGCACGCACCGGGCTCATCGCCCCCTTACCGGACTTCACCGCGACGATCGGCTTCGACCGCGACACCCTGCGGGCGATGCGCGAGAACTTCCGCGGGTTACCGAAGCTCTCCAGATACAGCAGCACGACGTCGGTGGCGGTATCGGAATCCCAGTACTGCAGCAGGTCATTGCCCGAGACGTCGGCGCGGTTGCCCGCCGAGACGAATGTCGACAGTCCGATCTGTCGATGGGCGGCCGTGTCGAGGATCGCGATGCCGAGCGCACCGGACTGACAGAAGAATCCGACGCGGCCCAGCGGCGGGATTCGCGGCGCGAGAGTGGCATTCAGCGCGATCGACGGGTCGTTGTTCGCGACGCCGAGGGCATTGGGCCCGACCAGGCGCATGCCGTGCTCGCGGACCTGCTGAACGAGGCGATGCTCACTCTCCAGACCCGCCTCACCGCTCTCCCCGAAGCCGGACGACACGATCACCAGCGCACGCACACCCTTGACCATGCAGTCGTCGAGCACCTCGTCGACGCTCGCCGCGGGCACCGCGACCACGGCGAGATCGACCGGGTCGGGGATGTCGCGCACCGTCGGGTACGCGCGGATTCCCCTGACCGACGGCGGCCGCACGCGAGGAGCACGCGCCGGGCCGCGATGACGTCGCTGTGGTGTGCGTGTGGCCCCGGCGCGCGCCGCGTCGTGGGCCGATTCGCCCTGCTCATCGTCGGGTTCACCGTCACGGTCGGGACCATTCACCGGGAACACCGGTCCGGTGAATCCGGCCGCAATGATGTTGGCCAGCAGCGCGTTTCCCACTTTCTTGGGATCGGTCGACGCACCGATCACGGCGACGGACGCCGGTCGCAACAAGTTGGCGACGCTGCGCGCCTCGGAGGCACGCTCACGGTCGTTGCGCACCGAGAGCATCGCCTCGGTGGGATCGATCGTGAACTCGACGTGCACCGTCGAACCGTCGAATGCGCGCGAGATCTGGTAGCCGGCGTCGCGGAAGACGGCAACCATGTTGGGATTCTCGCTGAGCACCTCGGCCTCGAAGCGGGTGAATCCGTTCTCGGCAGCGGCTCCGGCGAGATGTTCGAGGAGAATGGGTCCGAGGCCGCGGCCCTGGTGTTCGTCGGCGACGACGAAGGCGACCTCTGCGGATTCTGGCTTGCCGTCGGCGGCGAGTCCCTCGTAGATGCCGATCGCGATGATCTCCCCGCCGAGCACTGCGACGATCGCAACCCGGTTGTGGTGGTCGACCGTGGTCATGCGTGCGACCTCGCGCGGCGGAAGAGTCGGCGTCGGACCGAAGTAGCGCATGTACCTGGTGCGTTCGGACAAGCCCGAGTGGAATCGGACGACGCGGTCGGCGTCGTCGGGAACGATCGGACGCAGATGCACCACGCCGCCGTCGGACGCGAGGACGTCGGCGATCCAGTGGCGGGGGTAATCCCACGGACCGCGCGGGCGCTCGCCCTCTGCGTGGTCATCCCGGTGACCTGCCTGAACGGTTGAATCAGTCGCTGGGGTATCAGTCGCTGGCGTATCAGTTTTCCCGGTCGAATCAGTCACGGGGGAATCAGTCACGGGGGTCCTCCGGGTCGAGTCCGTGTAGCGGATACACCGCACGGCGAGTGGCCATGATGGCGCGATCGGTTTGTCGTTGGGCGCTCTCGTCGATGCCGGGCGGCGGTTGTTGGCCCGTGTCGCCATCCCACTCGACGAAGTCGACGTCGCCGCCGTCGCCCATGACATGCACGGGCGCCTGCGAGTACTCCGAGTGCACCTGCGTGGCGATTTGTTCTGCTGTGGCACACCATGATTCGTTGATTGGTGTCGACACGTCGACGTCACGATCGAGCACAACGCCGAGCAGATGCGACCAACTGCGCGGCACGACATTCACCACGCCGTAGCCTCCTCCGCCGACCGCTATCCACCTGCCGTCGCAATACTTCTCGGCTAGGTCGCGCATCGCGATCATTGCCGCACGCTGCCCGTCGACGGTCAATGAGAGATCGGTCAACGGATCGGCGCGATGACTGTCGGCGCCGCACTGGCTGATGATGATCTGCGGCTTGAACTCGGCGATCAACGACGGAACGACAGCGTGGAATGCGCGAAGCCACAACCGATCCTGAGTGTCGGGCATCAGCGCGATGTTGACCGCGGAACCCTCGGCGGCATCCTCACCGACCTCAGTCGGCCAGCCGGTTCCCGGCCACAGCGTCGCGGGATGCTGGTGCAGCGACACCGTCATCACGCGCGGGTCCGATGCGAACGCCACCTGCACGCCATCACCATGGTGTGCGTCGATGTCGATGTAGGCGATGCGGTCGAAACCGTTCTCGAGCAGCCAGTGGATCGCGACGGCACAGTCGTTGTAGATGCAGAATCCCGCTGCACGCGACCGCATGGCGTGGTGCATTCCGCCACCGATGTTGACCGCCCGACGCACCGCTCCGGAACCGACCGCCTGCGCTGCCGCCAGCGTTCCACCGACCAGCAGCCGCGCCGCCTCGTGCATTCCGTCGAACACGGGATTGTCGGAGTCGCCGAGTCCGAACAGACGCTCGAGAAGCGGGCCCGACAACGACGCCGTTCCCGATCCGACGGCACGCACCGCGTCGATGTAGTCCTGACTGTGGACGACGGTCAGAGCATCGTCGCCGATAGCGAGCGGTTCGGAGACGTCGACGTCGTCGAGCACTCCGAGGCTCTGTGCGAGGGTCATCGTCAGCGCCAAGCGCACGGGATTCATCGGGTGGGTGTGTGCCCAGCGATACGAGAGGAACTCCTCGCTCCAGATCACTGCCGCGCTCATCGATGTCTCCACGCACTACGCACACAACCAAGGCTAGTGCCTCACCGCGCGGGCCGGACGCGTTCGGCATGTGACGAGGCAGTCTCGGAAGCAGGTCAAGGTACTCTTGTAAAGACGGAAGGGACTGGCTCAAGTGAACGATCTGGTTGATACCACCGAGATGTACCTCCGGACGATCTACGACCTCGAAGAAGAGGGAATCGTCCCACTGCGCGCACGCATCGCCGAACGACTCGAGCAGAGCGGACCGACCGTGTCTCAGACGGTCGCGCGTATGGAACGTGACGGATTGTTGCGCGTCGCGGGCGACCGCCACCTCGAACTGACCGACAAGGGTCGTGCCCTCGCGGTCGCCGTCATGCGCAAGCACCGTCTCGCCGAGCGGCTGCTCGTCGATGTCATCGGCATGCCCTGGGACCAGGTCCACGAGGAAGCGTGCCGCTGGGAGCATGTCATGAGCGAGAACGTCGAGCGCCGGCTCCTCGCCGTGCTCGACAACCCGACGACCTCGCCATACGGCAATCCGATTCCCGGCCTGGCAGAACTCGGCGTCGAGACGCCGACGTCCACGGGAGAGGCCGCTCGCCTGTCCGATCTCCCGCAGGGTGAGGCGGTCGCGGTGATCGTCCGCCGACTCTCCGAGCACGCCCAGTCCGATACCGAGCTGATCGCTGCGCTGCGCGACGCGGGAGTCGTCCCGAACGCACGCGTGACAGTGACCTGCACCCCGCAGAAGGTGGAGATCAGTACTCCCGGTCACGCCGGACTGACCCTGTCTCCCGAGATGGCCCACTCGCTGTTCGTCGAAAAGGTCTGAGCGACACCGCAATCCGGCGCCACCGGTCAACTCGCATTACGCAGAGTGGCGCCGGGGAGCGTTACGCCGAGTTGTGCTGCCGCGTCGTACGAGTCACCGATGAGGTGCCAGAGGTTGTCCGGGCGTAGCCCGTTGCGCAGCGAGTGGTCGAGGAGCTGTGCGAGTTTCCACGTGCGGTCGGCCTCGCGCGCGACGTCGAGCGCCACGCCCGCAAAGCTCCCCTCACCTGCGATGTAGTGCAGATGCGCGAGGAGCGTCGCGGCGCTGGCTCGTCCGGTACCCGTCAACCGTCGGGTCAGTTCACGCCACAACACCTCGGCGCCTGCACGAAGATCGGTGACCGCGAAGCCCAGCGCGGCATCGCGAACCTGAACGTCGCAGATCGCGCGTTCGAGTTCGGCAACCCGCTCGCACGAGAAGCGGTCGGGCTCCATCACGACCGCCTCGTAGATCGCTGCCATGAGTTCGTGTGGTGGCTCGTCGTCGAAGCTGCCTCCGCCAGCCCCTGCGTGGCAGGAGCCGTCGTCGCAATGAGGCGCCGGGGCGAGCATCGATGCGATCTCCGCGCGGCTTGCCAGGAGCAACCGCCCCGAATGAACTGCATCGGACACAGCGGTCGGCGAGGTCCGCGGATCCGTGAGCACTCCGCGTTGCAGCGACGACCGCGACGTGAGTGCAGCGCTGTGCTCCCAGATCTGCATCCAGTGCTCGCCCTCCGCGAAGCGACCGCACACGTAGCCGCGACCGATACCGCCGCACCGTCGCATCCGCCGATCCACTATCGACAGAATCTCCTCATACGTCCGGGAATCGAGGTCGAAGCGGTCGTCACCGATCACCGCGATGAGGTCGGCACTGCCGTAGCCCCGCAGTATTCGCGCCAGATTGTCGATCTCGTTGAGCATCGGCCGCGCAGGGGTGTCGTCAGCGGCAAGGTCGAGATCCAGCCGTACGGACGCCTGGACCGTGCGCGCGTCCGGTGCCAGCGCCAGGAGAATGAGTGAGCGCTCCGGAATGAAGCCGAAGAAGCCAGGGATGGCGGTGAGCAGCGCAGAGACGGTCCGGATGGGCCCGTGCGGCGATTCTTTTCGAAGTGACATGTCGAACATCTTGGGTTCGTCTGCGGACGACAGAACCCGCCAACTGCCCCGATGACCCACCTTGTGCACATCCTCGGACGGATGCACAGATTCACGAACCGAATGCCGCCCGCAGCGCCTTCTCGAAGAGGGCACCGAGCTGACCACTGGCCTCGGTGCTGATGTCACCAGCTGATGGCCATCGGTACTGGCAATACACGCGCACTGTGCCCCGCTGTCCGATATAGGTCATCGTGCGCGTCAGGAGCGGCGCCTGGTCGCCACCGGTCTCGACCGTCCGCAGGACGGCTGCGGTGTCGACACCCGCAGGGTGTGCGGGAGCGTCGGACACCCTTGTCTGCACCTTGCTCGTCGCCGTCGTCTCGTTGCCGGTGGTCGCTCGAGGACACGCACGCGCCTGATCGACCACCGCGCTCAACGCGTCATCGACTCCGACGACGGCGGAGGTGAAGGACGCACGGTCGGCTTCGACGATTCCCAGATAGACGACGGCTCCATCGGAGCCAACCGCCGCGGGCTGACACTCGGGTGGATCGTAGGGCGAGTTGGCTGGTCGGCCGATGAGGTCACCGATGGCATATGCGACCGAGTTCTGCGGAACGCGGGTCGCACCCGGCACTGGGAAATCGGCTGCGGTCACCGACCGCGAGGAGAGATCGGAGGTGTTCTGCGTCGCATCACCATCGACCGAACACGACGCCACGAGAAAAGCCGCGGCCAACCCCATCACCAGACCGACACTGCGTACACCCACGAACTTCGACTGTGCCACCGCAAGGCCGAGGCACCGGTCACGACACTCCGGCGGTCCCCAGATCATCTCGGGGAATCGAGAGGTGGGCGCGGTTGTTGAACACACAAAGATCCGCTAACACACAAGGATCCGCTGCAAGAACAACACAGATGCGCCACGCGGACGCTCGACGAGCGACACCGATTGGTCACGAGTGGTGTGGATGCGGGACAATTCGACGAACAGGTAGGACAGGCACGTGCCGATCTTCAAGAGGAGGGACGACATGGATTCCAATCCGGACGAGGGCCGTCAGCTCTTCGAGCTCGCCTTCCCCGCTCCCCAGGTCTCCGACGCCACGGGGACCGGCCCCGTACTTATTCACGCACTCGACGGCTTCGCCGACGCGGGACATGCCGTGGCACTCGCCGCGCAGAACCTTCGCGACTCGCTCGAGTCCGAGGTGGTGGCGACCTTCGACAACGACGAGCTGATGGACTATCGCTCGCGCCGACCGACGATCACCTTCAGCGGCGAGACCTTCACCGACGTGGAGATGCCCACCCTGACGCTGCACGCGATCCGCGACAATGCCGGTAAGCCGTTCCTGCTGCTCTCCGGCTCGGAGCCGGACCTGCGGTGGGAACAGTTCACCGAGGCCATTCGACGCCTCGCCGACCATTTCCGGGTGACCGACGTGATCGGTCTCAACGCCATCCCGATGGCCGTTCCGCACACCCGGCCATCGTCGTTGACCGCGCACGGCAACGAGCCCGAATCGTTGGGCGATCTGCCCACGTGGGGTTCGCAGATGAAGCTTCCCGCGAGTGCGTCGATGCTCTTGGAGCTGCGCCTGGGCCAGGGCGGACGACGTACCTCGGGACTGTCGGTACACGTGCCGCACTACCTCTCCCAGACCGATTACCCGGCAGCGTCAGCGCGCCTGCTCGAGGCGGTGTCGGGACTGACCGGACTCGAATTGCCCACCGGCGCACTCGAATCCGCGGCAGCCGCGGTCCGCGAGCAAGTCGACGCCGAGGTGTCGGGCAACGGTGAGATCGAATCCGTCGTCGCGGCGCTCGAGGCGCAGTACGACAGCTTCACCGAGGCACAGACGCAGCGCGCATCTCTGCTCGCCGCCGATGAACCGCTTCCCAGCGGCGACGAACTCGGCGCCGAACTCGAGCGGTTCCTGGCGGAGCAATCGCGTGGCGACGTCGATCCGGACGGCACCGGAGACCTCCACGATGGGGACGGCAACGGCGGTTCGTCATCGCCGAACTGATCGACGAGTCCGTTTCCGGGTCAGCGACGACGCTGACCCCCGTCGCCGACGACGACGCCGCATTCGATACGTTCACCGGATGGTGGGCCGACCGCGGCATCGACCTCTATCCGCATCAGGAGGAGTCGCTGCTCGAGTTGATCTCGGGTAACAACGTCATCCTGGCCACACCGACAGGTTCGGGGAAGTCGCTCGTGGCGTCCGGCGCCATCTACTTCGCCCGATGTCGGGGCCAGCGCGCGTTCTACACCGCGCCGATCAAGGCACTGGTCAGCGAGAAGTTCTTCGATCTGTGCGCGCAGTTCGGCGCCGACCAGGTCGGCCTGATGACCGGTGACGCCTCGGTCAACTCCACTGCTCCGATCATCTGCGCGACCGCCGAGATCGTCGCGAACCTCGCACTTCGCGACGGTCCGAACAGCGATATCGGCGTCCTGGTCTCCGACGAGTTCCACTTCTACGGCGAGTCCGATCGCGGATGGGCGTGGGAAGTCCCACTGATCGAGCTTCCGCACACACAGTTCCTCCTGATGTCGGCGACGCTGGGCGACATCAGCTTCTTCGTCGACGACCTGTCGCGACGCACCGGCCGCACCACCACCGCGGTCACCGGAACCCATCGACCGGTCCCCCTCGAATACACGTATGCGATGACACCCATCCACGAGACGATCGAGGGACTCATCGACGCGGGTCGCGCCCCGATCTACGTCGTGCATTTCACGCAGCTCGCTGCGGTCGAGCGCGCGCAGGCCCTCCTGTCGGCACGAATCACCACCAAGGAGGAGAAGGCTCAGATCGCCGAGGCGATCGGCGACTTCCGCTTCTCCACCGGATTCGGCTCCACCCTGTCGAAGCTGCTCCGCGCCGGCATCGGGGTCCACCACGCAGGCATGCTGCCGCGCTACCGACGGCTCGTCGAACGCCTTGCACAGCAGGGACTTCTCAAGGTCATCGCGGGTACCGACACCCTCGGGGTCGGCATCAACGTGCCCATCCGTACCGTCCTGTTCGCCGGTCTGAGCAAATACGACGGCACGCGCGTGCGTCGTCTGCGCGCCCGCGAGTTCCACCAGATCGCCGGCCGCGCCGGGCGCGCGGGCTTCGACACCATCGGCTACGTCGTCGCGCAGGCACCCGAGCACGACGTCGAGAACGCCCGCGCGGTCGCCAAGGCGGGCGACGACCCGAAGAAGCTGCGAAAGCTGGTGCGCAAGAAGCCACCCGAGGGTTTCGTCTCCTGGGGCGAGAAAACGTTCCTGCAGCTCGTCGATGCACCGGACGAGCCGTTGCGCTCGCACTTCCGCATGACGACCGCGATGTTGCTCGAAGTCCTCGGCAGGCCGGGAGATTGCTTCGCGGCAACGCGACATCTGTTGGAGGACAACCATCTTCCCCGCAATCGACAACTGGGACAGATCCGCCACACCATTCGTCTCTACCGTGACCTGCGCGACGCGGGCATCGTCGTGCAACTACCCGAACCCGACGACGAGGGCCGATACGTCGCGCTGAGCGTCGACATGCCCGAGAACTTCGCGCTCACCAACCCGCTGTCGGCGTTCGCGCTCGCCGCATTCGAGCTACTCGATCCGGATTCGTCGACCTATGCGCTCGACGTCGTCTCGATTCTCGAATCCACTCTCGACGATCCCCGCCCGGTGCTGATGGCCCAGCGCAAGGAAGCGCGCGACGCTGCGATCGCCGAGATGAAAGCCGACGGCGTCGAGTACGAGGAGCGCATGGCGCGGCTCGAGGAGATCACCTGGCCGCAACCGCTCGCCGAGGAAATCGATTACGCCTTCGGTGTCTACCGCAGGACCCACCCGTGGATTGCGGGGTTTCCGCCGTCGCCGAAGTCGGTTCTGCGGCTCATGCTCGAGCGAGCGATGACGTTCACCGAACTGATCTCTGCCTACGGTCTCGCCCGCAGCGAAGGAGTGGTACTGCGGTACCTATCCGACTGTTATCGCGTGTTGCGCCAGGGTGTTCCGACCACCGTGCTGACCGACGAGATCGTCGAACTCACCGAACGCGTCGGCGACATGGTCCGCGACGTCGACTCCAGCCTCCTCGACGAGTGGGAAGAGTTGGCCCGCACCGCTGCCGCCGACGAACACTGACCGAATCACGCTCACACGGCAGCCGCCTTCTCCACACGCACCGCGCCCGTCTGTTCGACAAGGCCGGCGATGATGGACGCCAGGCGCCGATACGACTCACCCCTACCCGACGACTCGCGGTAGACCAACCCGATTCGACGCCCAGGCCGCGGCGTCGTGAATGTCGCGGTCGCGAGGTCGCCGCCCGCGGTTTCGGCGGCAACGGCGGTACCCGGGATCAGCGTGACGCCCAGACCACCTTCGACGCACTGCACCGCAGTCGCCAACGACGCCGCTCTGGTGTGCCCGATGTCGGCGCGCACGCCCGCCAGTCGGCACACCTCGAGCGCCTGGTCGCGTAGGCAGTGCCCCTCGTCGAGCAGCAGGAGCGGAAGGTCGGCGAGCGAACTCGGGTCGACGCGCTTGCGTCCGGCCAGCGGATGATCGGACGGCAGCGCCAGCACGAAATCCTCGGCGTACATCGGTATCTCGGCAAGGCCGGGCACGTCGGCGGGTAGCGCGAGACACGCGGCGTCGAGAGATCCCTCCCGTAGCTGCGCCACCAGTCGTGCCGTCTGGTCCTCGACGACCCGCAAAGCGAGAGAGGGCAATTCGGCCGCGAGCCCGCGCAGCACGGTCGGCAGAACGTACGGCGCGACCGTTGGGATCAGGCCGAGTCGCAGAGTACCGGCAAGCGGATCGTCGGAACCCGCGGACGCAGAGAGGAATTCGTCGACGGCGTCGGTCACCGCGATCGCCTTGGGTAGGAGCATCTCGCCCTCCGGTGTCACGAAGACACGCCGCGTTGTACGTTCGATGAGTTGCTTGCCCAACCCGGCCTCGAGGCCTGCGAGTGCTTGTGACAGCGACGGCTGGCTGACGCCGAGTTCTGTTGCCGCAGCGCCGAAATGGCGTTTTCGAGCGAGTGCGACGAACGCCCGCAGACCCGCTACCGACGGCTGATAACTTTTATCACTCATGCCTATCAGTCTAGTGCTAATCATCACGTTTCGCTTTTGGTGGCTTTTCGGCAGAATTGAGAGGCAACTGCAGAACGTGAGTTCGCGCGCCACCCACGAACGCAATCGACACGAAGGAGCGACAACACACATGGCTCTTCTGACCATCGGAGACCAGTTCCCCGCCTACAACCTGACGGCAGTCATCGGAGGCGACCTGAGCAAGGTGGACGCCCAGCAGCCCGACGACTATTTCACCCAGGTGTCGAGCGACGATCACCCCGGCAAGTGGCGCATTGTCTTCTTCTGGCCCAAGGACTTCACGTTCGTGTGCCCGACCGAGATTGCCGCCTTCGGAAAGCTGAACGACGAGTTCGCCGATCGCGACGCCCAGGTTCTCGGTGCGTCCGTCGACAACGAGTTCGTCCACTTCCAGTGGCGCGCACAGCACGAGGATCTCAAGACCCTCCCCTTCCCGATGCTGAGCGACCTCAAGCGTGAGCTCGCCACCGCCGCAGGCGTTCTCAACGCCGACGGTGTCGCCGATCGCGCGACGTTCATCATCGACCCCAACAACGAGATCCAGTTCGTCTCGGTGACCGCCGGTTCCGTCGGCCGCAACGTCGACGAGGTGCTGCGTGTTCTCGACGCACTGCAGTCCGACGAACTGTGTGCCTGCAACTGGAAGAAGGGCGATCCGACCATCGACGCCGGCGAGCTCCTCACCGCAAGCGTCTGAGAGGAATCGGCATGAGCATCGACAATCTCAAGGAAGCCCTCCCCGAGTACGCCAAGGACCTCAAGCTCAATCTGAGTTCGCTGGCGCGTTCGACAGAACTCTCCGAGCAGCAGCTCTGGGGCACCTTCCTCGCGTCGGCTGCGGCATCGCGCAACGCGAAGGTGCTGGCCGAGGTGTCCGAGGAAGCGGCGGACAACCTGTCGGCCGAGGCCTACAACGCGGCGCTCGGCGCGGCGTCGATCATGGGCATGAACAATGTCGCCTACCGCGCCAAGAGTTTTCTCGGCGACGACTACGGGCAGGTGCGCATGGGTCTGCGGATGAACATCATCGGCAACCCCGGCGTCGACAAGACCGACTTCGAGCTGTGGAGCCTCGCAGTGTCGACCATCAACGGTTGCCACGACTGCACCGCAGCACACGCGAAGGTCGTCCGTGACGCCGGCCTGACCAAGGAACAGGTCTGGGAGGCCGTCAAGGTCGCCGCAACGGTTACCGGTGTGGCGCAGGCCATTACCACCACCGAGGTGCTGGCGAACGCCTGATCTATCACCCACTGCACTGCCCCGGTCTCACCAGAGGCCGGGGCAGTGTGCTGTTCGGATCAGCTACCGACCACACCGATCCTGGCGGCGGCGTCGAGTCGGGCGAGCTTCTCGGCGCTGCCGGTGCCCTCGACGGGCTGGTAGACCACAACCCTCTGACCCCGCGCACCGGCGACTTCGAGGGTGTCCCAACGTAATTCGACGACGCCGACGTCGACGAGCACCATTCGCTTGGCACCGCTGGACTTCACCTGGACCTCGTTGCGGGCCCAGATCTCGGCGAAAAGCGGGCTGTGCAGCGAGAGTTCGCCGACAAGGTCACGTAAACGTGGGTGATCGATATCTGCTCCGGTGAGCGATCGCAGGTTGGCGACGGTCTCGGCGGCCACCTGCTCGTAGTCGGGATAGATCGACGGCGCGTGCGGATCCAGAAAGAGCTTGCGCAACATGTTGTCTCCCGGCTCGATTCCGATCGCCCCGTGCAATGCCGCGCCGGCGTCGTTGATCGCGAGGAGGTCCATGAACCGATTCATCACGATCGCCGGCTGGTGCCACTGAGCCATCAGGTCTCTGATCGGCTCGACCACCTCGTGATCGGCGAAGTCGACGTCGATACGTACATCGGCGAGCGCGGCGAGATGCTCACGTTCGGAATCGTCGAGGCCGAGCACATCAGCCAGCGACGCGACCACCGCAGCCGACGGATTGCGATCGCGTCCACGCTCCAGCCGGACAAGATATTCGACGCTGATCCCTGCGAGACTCGCCACCTCCTCGCGACGTAGACCGGGCGTACGCCGCGGGCCGACCGTCCGCAGACCGAGCGTCGCAGGGTCGACGCGCTCGCGGCGGGCGCGCAGGAACTCACCGAGTGCGGTCATAGCGAAAGTCTAGGCTCGCAGCGATCAGCAGCCAGGTAGCGCGAGGACCCCTCACGACGCGGTCTGTTCGTGCCGTCCGAACCGCTCGATCCTTGTTCTCATGACACAAGAAGCCCGGACACAAGAAGCCCAGACACAAGAAGCCCAGACACAAGAAGCACTGACACAAAATGAGAACACCGCAACTCTCGACGGCCGTATCGCGGTGGTGACCGGCGCGGGCACGGGTATCGGCGCCGCGACGGCAAGGACGCTGGCGTCGCGCGGAGCGCGCGTCGCGTTGCTCGGTCGTCGGATCGACAAGCTCACCGCGGTCGCCGAGGAGTTCGACGGCCTCGCCATCGCGACGGATGTCAGTGACCCGCGTGACGTCGCCGCAGCGTTCGAGGAGGTGACGCAGCGCATCGGCGCACCCGATCTCGTCGTCGCCAACGCCGGTGTGATGCTTGCCGCGCCGTTCGACGACGCCGACCGCGACGAGTGGCGTCGAATGCTCGATGTGAACGTGATGGGCGTGCTCGACACCGCTCGCGCCGCCATCCCGGGCCTGCGCGCGGCTGCGGCGGACGGACGATCCGCCGACCTTGTGCTGATCAGTTCGATTGGCGCGCACATCGTGCTACCGACGTACGCGGCCTACACGGCGACGAAGGCCGCCGTCTCGCACCTCACACGAACCCTCCGAGCAGAACTGGGCCCCAACGGTATCCGCGTGCGGGCCATCGAACCGGGGATGACGGAGTCGGACCTCGGCAACGACATGACCTACCCGGGCTCCAAGGAGTTCCTGGCCGGGTTCGCCGTGCAGAACCCTCCGATCCCCGCGGCCGCGATCGCGGAGGCTGTCGCCTGGTCGGTGTCGCTTCCGGCCGCTGTCAACGCCGCGTCGATCGAGGTTTTGCCGACGGCCCAGGGCTGACCGGCCAAGCTTCAATCAGCCCAGCTTTGACCGGGCCGGCGTCAATCGACTCAGCCCAGCGCTGCGCCGATACGGTCGGCCAGCTCGCCGACCCGGCGCAGGCGCCCGCAGCGGTCGGTGCCCTGCGTAAGCACGGCGTGAGCACTCGCGCCGCAGGCCAGGGCGCGCTGCAGGTGTCGCCATCGTTCGTGATGACGACAGCGGAGGTCGGCGAGCTGGCCGACCGTATCGGCGCAGCGCTGGGCTGAGTCGATTGACGCCGGCCCGGTCAAAGCTGGGCTG
>NZ_LZTC01000091.1:0-43780 GCF_001665905.1 Gordonia sp. 852002-50395_SCH5434458 | reverse complement strand
GACTACCTCACCGCCGAACACACGAGCAACCAAGCCGCAGCCGCAGCCCGCGCGGGCTGGACAGGCACAGACGCGACGGTTACTGAGATCGGCGCGCGAGCCTCGGGCACAGCCGACGCCGAGATCGTCGCGGACGCAGTGGGTGCCGAGATGGTGGTCGCGGACGCGGTCGGTGCCTGGATGGTGTCGCCGCCCTCGACGCCCGGTACGCCGAGGGCGAATGAGCCGACGTTAACCGGCATCGAGCTCGCGTTGGCGGGTTCGATGCGCCCGACCGGCGCCCCACCGCTCAGCGCGCGGGTCGACATCCAATGGAACCTCACTGATCCACCCGACCCCGAGCCGTCCACAGACCCAGACGCGCCAACAGGCCCCGCCCCACCAGCCAGCCCCTGGTGGCTCGGCGGCATCGACCCACCAGGAGGCGTCGACCCACCGCTGGCCGACGCAGCCTGACCCACCGCGCCAGCTGACCGGCGCGCCAACCCGGCCAACACGCTAGCCCAACAAACCGGGCAAGCTGATCGGCCACGCCAACCCGGCCAACACGCTAGCCCAACAAACCGGGCAAGCTGATCGGCCACGCCAACCCGGCCAACACGCTAGCCCAACAAACCGGGCAAGCTGATCGGCCACGCCAACCCGGCCAACACGCTAGCCCGACGAACTGGCCGGGCCGTCGAATCCGGTTGTGCCGCAACCCGTCCACACCCCGCCACCACACCCCGGTGGCGGGGCAGACGTGGTTGGGCAACGCGGTTGGGGGCGACGAAGCCTCCTGCCCCGCTCCAGCTAGAGGCCGTGCTCGCCGAGCCACCCGGCCGCGAGGTCGCGTGGCTTGGCGCCCGCGTCTACGCGTCGTGCGAGTTCGGCGAGATCGGCGGTGGTGATCTCCCCCGCGACACGATTGATCTGCTTGACCTCGCTGCGGGTCAGGGCGGCGGTCCGATACACCGGCACGAGATTCTGCGCCCGCGGACCGCTCTGCGGCGACGGACTCGACGGGGTGGATGGGGTAACCGGAGTAGCCGGGGTGGACGGAGTCTGTCCTACGTCCTGCTGCGTGCGTGCGGGAACCCTCAGCGCCTGGATCTGGGGTGCTGCAGGGTCGAGGGCGACCGCGGCGTCGAGCGCTGTCACGACGCCGACAGCCTGCGCCGTGCCGACCCGTGCGATCACCTCGCGTGCCGATCCGACCGACTCCACCGCACCGAAGCGACAACCCTGTGCGGCGAACGCAGCCATGTCGGCGGGTTGCGGACGTCCCACGACCACGACGGGAAGCCCTTCGGGCAGTCGCCCACACTCCGATAGATCCGTGACATTGCTCGACTGCGCCAGCGACGTCGCGACAAAGACCTGGGGTGTTGCACTCACCGGCGTCGCGTCACCCACCGAAACACCCTGCGGCAGAGATCGATTGAGCTCGTCGTAGACCTCGTCCGACGACGTTACGGTCGCCTTCGGTGCCAGCGAGGTGAGCAGTTCGCCACTGAATGAGGGAAACAGGTCGACCTTCCCGCGATCCATCTCGTCGAGCAGTGCGGTGTCGTCGCCGCGGAGCATGTCATCTGCAACGGGTGCACCGACGTCGCGCAATGCTCCGGCGTAGATCTCGGCCATCACCCGTAGCGCCGGGTCGTCGGCCGAGCCGAGATGCAGCAGGCGACTCGACGACGCGGAGTCGCGCGACGAATCCGAACATCCCGCGAGCACCCCGGTGACAACCATCGCAACCGCAACGACGACAGCGGTGGCCCACACACGATTCCGCACGGCTCTCACGGTATAACGATGCCCTTCCGCGAGTAGCATCCACCTCGTGCCCATGCCCAACCTCCGCCCCGGTGCTCGGAACGCGCGTCCGCTCCCCCGGATTCCGGTCCCCGTCGCACGGGCGGTCGTCGACTGCGCGGTGTATGTCGACGGGATCAGACAACCGGGGCGCATCACCTACGCCGACGCGTTTGCGCAGGTACGCGAGAGCGGCGAGGGATTCGTATGGCTCGGGCTCGTCGCCCCCGACGACGCGCAGATGACCGGCGTCGGCGAGGTGTTCGGCCTACACGAACTCGTCGTCGAGGATGCGGTGCATGCCCACCAACGTCCGAAGCTCGAGGTCTACGACGACACGCAGTTCCTTGTGCTGCGGACGGTCAAGTACGTCGAGCACGAGTCGATGGAGAAGGCCAGCGAGGTGGTCGAAACCGGCGAGATCATGGTCTTCGCGGGTCGCGACTTCGTCATCACCGTCCGCCACGGCGACCACACCCACCTACACAATCTGCGTCGACGACTCGAAGCCCGACCGGAACGCCTCGCGCTGGGTCCCACCGCCGTACTGCACGCCATCGCCGACAAGGTCGTCGACTCCTACCTCGCCGTTTCCGAACGGATGGAGGACGACGTGGTGTCGATCGAGAGCACCGTCTTCTCGCGGCAACAGCGCTGGCTCAACATCGAGCCGGTCTACCTACTCCGGCGCGAGGTGCTCGAACTGCGCCGTGCGGTTACACCGCTTGCGGGCCCGCTGTCGCGGCTGGCTTCCGACAACACGTTGGTGCCCAAGGAGATTCGACGCCAGTTCCGCGACGTGTCCGACCACCTCAGCACCGTGATCGAGCACGTCGTCGAATACGACGAAGTCCTCAGTTCCCTGCTCGACGCCGCCGCGACGAAGGTGAGCATTCAGCAGAACAGCGACATGCGCAAGATCTCGGCATGGGTGGCCATCGCCGCGGTGCCGACAATGGTCGCAGGCCTCTACGGGATGAACTTCGACATTCTGCCCGGCATGCACGACCGACAGGGCTTCGGCATTCTGTGCCTGGTCATGTTCCTCATCTGCGGCGGCCTGTGGGCGACGTTCCGTCGAAGTCACTGGCTGTAAACGGCGACGTACCTGGCTGCGTGGACAACCCGCGTGGACGGCCCGCGCGGGGCGTGCCGCACCGGATCACATGGTGGCGGGCGAACGCCTCGGGTCGGCGATGTCGATGCCCGCTTCTGCCCACGCCTCGCGCAATGCGTCGGCTCCCTTGAGTCGCACCCAGGCGGCTTCGTTCGCGGTGATCGGGATCGTTCGCAGGAACCGCACCGGTTCCATCGGTTCGGGTAGTGCGAGCTCGCCCAGATCGTCGGCCACCGTCAGTAAAGCGGTGAACGGCGCGCCATCCCACAGGGGCTCACCGAGATCGACCAGTGCGTCCGGCGCGAGGATGAGTCCTTCGACCGCGGGCGCCGCGGCAACGGTCGCCAATCGCCGGTGCAGTCCGGGCATCGGGACCCGGTTGTGCATCCGCACCACAAGTTCGGCGCGCGGGCCGCGCAGCGGGTCGGCATGCAGGTCGCTCGGATCGGTCATCGGATGACGGGCGCATCCGACGGTCACGAACACCACGTCGTCGTCGAGCGCGAATCGTTCGACGTCAATGGGCTCGACGCCCAGGAAGGTCACCGACGCCCGCTGTGGTTCGACGCCGAGTTCGGAGACGACGTATTCGTGCACGGTGTCGGTGACGGAAGGACTCACGGCACTCAACGGTAGCCGGGCGGTTCAGGGACGCGGTAACCGCCGGTGCAGCGGATTGGTGGTCACCGGCGTCGAACGTCGCTGCGAACCGGGGACCGACGACACAACGGCCGGTGCGTCCGCGGTCGCGCGCGTCGCGTCGTGAGCCCGCATGGCAGCACTGTCGCCGACGCCGAGTCGCGCGGCGGTGACTATTCGTCGAGCGCGCTCCGCGCAGACCGGGCACTCCACGTCGTCGGGAACGGTGAGCATCGAGTGCACCTGTTCGACGTCATCGCATGCCTGCGGGCACCGGAAGACGTAGGTTGGCATGTGCAGACCATAGCGCGACCTGTGCGTCGCGGAATCTTGAAAGGCACTGCACCGTCGCGACATCAGGAGGCCGTCATGCCGGAGTTGCTCTTCCCGTTGGACTCATCGAAGCCGTTCACCGCGCAGCAGATCGTCGGACACAACCGGTGGCATCCCGATATTCCGCCTGCTGTCACAGTGAAGCCGGGAGACACCTTCCGCGCACATTGCCGCGAGTGGTTCGACGGCGCGATCCACAACGACGATTCGGCCGACGACATCCTCAACGCCCCGCTGAACAACGTGCACACACTGTCCGGACCGTTCGCGATTGAGGGCGCACAACCCGGCGACCTGCTGATCGTCGACATTCTCGACGTCGGGCCCATCCCCCAGGAGGATTCGGGTCCGCTAGCAGGTCAGGGCTGGGGTTATACGGGCATCTTCGCCAAGCTCAACGGCGGAGGGTTTCTCACCGAACAGTTCCCCGACGCGTACAAGGCGATCTGGGATTTCGCCGGGCAGAGTGCGACGAGTCGCCATGTGCCGCATGTGAAGTACACCGGAATCGTGCATCCCGGCCTGATGGGCACGGCCCCGAGCCCACAGTTGCTGGCAACCTGGAATGCGCGGGAGGGCGCGCTGATCGCCACAGATCCCGAACGTGTTCCGCCACTGGCACTTCCACCCGAACCCGACGGCGCCATCCTCGGATCGCTGAGCGGTGCCGACTTCGGTCGCGTCGCCGCGGAGGCTGCGCGAACGGCACCGCCTCGCGAGAATGGCGGCAACCAGGACATCAAGAATCTCACCAAGGGCAGTCGCGTCTTCTATCCCGTCTTCGTGCCGGGCGCCAACCTGTCCTTCGGCGACCTGCATTTCTCGCAGGGCGACGGCGAGATCACCTTCTGCGGGGCCATCGAGATGGGCGGTTTCATCGATCTGCACGTCGACCTGATCAAGGGCGGCATGGAGACCTATGGCGTCACCGAGAACGCGATCTTCATGCCCGGCAACACCGATCCGCAGTACTCGGAGTGGATCGCGTTCTCGGGTACATCGGTCACGCTCGACGGTGAGCAGCGCTACCTCGACTCCGACCTCGCATACCAGCGGGCATGTCTGCACGCGATCGAGTACCTCACGAAGTTCGGATACAGCCCCGAGCAGGCGTATCTGCTTCTCGGTTCGGCGCCGATCGAGGGACGGTTGTCCGGGGTCGTCGACATTCCCAATTCCTGTGCGACCGTGTACATTCCGACCGCGATCTTCGACTTTCCGGTCGCGCCCTCCAAGGACGGCCCGGTGCGGATCGACCCGGGAATCGGCGCTCCGCACGCCAGCTTCTAAAGGGCTCGGCCACATGCACCGCGCGCCGGTTGGCCTACCCTGACACACATGGTGCGTGTCCTGGCTGTCGCCGACGAGGTGGTGGACTCACTCACTTTCGGGGTCGGCATTGAGGGAAAACCCGACCTCATCCTCGGCGCCGGGGACCTTCCCTTCGATTATCTGGACTCTCTCATGATGCTCTGCGACGCGCCGTGCGTTTTCGTTCCGGGTAACCACGACCCAGATCTCAGTGGTTACCGACAATCCAGAACCGGCTGGGTGCGCGCTGGGCTACCGGCACGCGATCCCGGCCCGCTCGGAGCGATCAACGCCGACGGCCGCACCGTCGAAGCCGCCGGGCTGCGTATCAGTGGACTCGGCGGCTCCATCCGCTACAACGGCGGCCCCAATCAGTACACCGAAGCGCAACAGCGATGGCGCAGTTGGCGAGTCCGTATCGGCGCCCACCTGCGGCGGCGTCGACCCGATATCGTCTTGACCCACAGTCCTGCCCGTGGCGTCGGCGACGGCGACGACCCGCCGCATCGCGGTTTCGAGTGCCTCAACAGCCTGGTGTCGGACCTTCATCCGGCACTACTCGTCCACGGCCATGTCCATCCGTTCGGCGCACATCCTCAGGACAAGATCGTCGGCAAGGACACCGTGTCGATGAACGTGGTCGGATACTGCCAGTTCGACATCGAGCCCGAGAGCCGCGACTTCACGATCGTGAGGCGACGATATGGCGCGTGACACCGGATTTCCCGACGCCGACGCCGAGAACGACTTCGCCCGCATGCGACGTCAGGCCGAACTCGCCCGTCTCACACACTGGTTCACCCGCCAACCCGCCGACGTCAACACGATCCTGCCGTTCGACGAAGTCGTGCGCGCACTCGGCAGAACCGGCGAGACCAACCTGGGTCTGCAGCAGGTCAACGTGCGTGACATCGTCGGAAGTGTCGACCGGACAAAGGATTTCGACAAGTACTTCCGGCCGACGTCGTCGCGCATCCGGCAACGTTGGCAACGTCTTGCCGCCGCGCAGCGTCGGGGAGAGTCGGTCCCGCCGGTACTGCTGTACAAGATCGGGTCGATGTACTTCGTCATCGACGGCCATCACCGCGTCTCGATCGCGATCGCCCACCATGTCGAGACGATCGACGCCTACGTCACCGAAATCCACACGCGCATCACACCTGACGGCATCAACGCGCCGTCGGACCTCGTACTCAAAGACCACCGCCGACTCTTTCTCGCGCGCGTTCCCCTCACGGGAGCGCAGGCCGATGCCGTGCGCCTGTCCGACCCGTTCGCCTACGCCGAACTCGCAGAGGCGGTCGAGGCGTGGGGTTTTCGGCTCAGCCAGGAGGTCGGAGAGTTCCTGAGCAGACCGGAAGTCGCGCGCCGGTGGTTCGGTGAGGAGTTTCTACCGGTCGTCCGAATGGCACGCCGCGCCGAGGTCCGGCCGGACATCACCGACGACGCCGAGCTCTACATGTGGGTCGCGGGCGAGCGCTATCGCCTTGTGCGCAGGCACATCTGGGACGACGAGATCATCGAGGAGCTCCGCGAGCAGTCGCGCCGCCGCCGGCGGTAGTGGTCTCGACAAGCTCGACCAGCGGGTCGGCGCTCGAGCAGCGGTGGACTCGACAAGCTCGACCAGCGGGCTGACGCTCGACCAGCGGTGGACGCGCGACCAGCGGAAAACCCCGCTGATCGAGCAGGGCACGAGCGAAGCGAGTACCCGTGTCGAGATCACCTGCGGCGCAGGCTCACTCCCGACTGCTGGTCGAACACGGCGATCTTGTCGGTGTCGAACACCAACTCGGCGCGCGAGTTCTTCGTCACCGCCGACTCCGGCGAGAGCCTGGCGACCATCTCGCCGGTACCGAGGTCTGAACCCGAGTCCGCCGCCAGTTCAGCCAGGGCGTCGTTGGCTGCGCGGCCCGAGTCAATGGTGAAGTAGGCGTACTTGTCCGAACCCATCGACTCGAGCACATCGATATCGGCGGTGAACGTCGTGCCACGTGCCTTGACCGCCGGATCGATGAGCGAAGCGTCCTCGATCTGCTCGGGCCGGATACCGATCAGCACCTCGCCGTTGCTGCCTTCCTTCTTCGCCTCGGCTGCAATGACATCGTGGTCGCTGAGCACCAATCGTCCCAGCGGCGTATCGATCGCGTCCGCGCTCAGCGTGCCGGGCAGGAAGTTCATCGACGGCGAACCGATGAACCCGGCGACGAACACGTTGACCGGATTGTCGTAGAGCTCGTTGGGTGCGCCGACCTGCTGGACATATCCGTTGCGCATCACCACCACACGATCACCGAGGGTCATCGCCTCGGTCTGATCGTGCGTGACGTAGACGGTCGTCGTGCTCAGTCGCGTCTGCAGACGCGAGATCTCGGTGCGCATCTGGACACGGAGCTTGGCGTCGAGGTTCGACAGCGGCTCATCCATGAGAAATGCCTTGGGCGACCGCACGATCGCGCGCCCCATGGCGACGCGCTGGCGCTGGCCACCGGACAAATTCGACGGCTTGCGGTCGAGGTACTGAGTCAGATCGAGGATCTTGGCGGCCTCGTCGACCTTCTTGTTGACCTCGTCCTTCGGCAACTTCGCCAGGGTGAGCGGGAACGCGATGTTCTGTCGGACCGTCATGTGCGGGTAGAGCGCGTAGCTCTGGAACACCATGGCGATGTCGCGGTCCTTGGGCGACTTGTCGTTGACCCGCTCCCCACCGATGTACAGGTCGCCGCTGCTGATGTCCTCGAGACCCGCGATCATGTTGAGGGTCGTCGACTTTCCGCAACCCGACGGCCCCACGAGGATGATGAACTCGCCGTCGGCGATCGTGAGGGTGAAGTCGTGGACGGCGACAGTGCCGTCCGCGTATTTCTTGCTGACGTTGTCGAGCACGATCTCTGCCATGGGGACTATCCCTTCACCGCGCCGGAGGTCAAGCCGGCGACGATTCGACGTTGGAAGAAGAGCACAAAGATGATGATGGGGATGGTGATGACCACCGCCGCGGCAGCGATGGAGCCGGTCGGCTCCTCGAATTGCGAACTGCCGGTGAAGTTGGCGATCGCGACGGGAGCGGTGATCGCCCGCTCTGTCGAAGTCAACGACAGTGCGAGGAGCAGGTCGTTCCAGGCGAAGATGAACACCAGAATCGCCGCGGTCACGACACCGGGCGCGGCAAGCGGTGCGATGACCTTACGAAACGCCTGAAACGGCGTGGCGCCGTCCATCTTTGCCGCCTTCTCCAACTCCCATGGGATCTCCCGGAAGAACGCCGACAGCGTGTAGATGGCCAGCGGCAGAGCGAACGTGATGTACGGGAGGATCAGGCCGAGCCAGGTGTCGAAGAGTCCGATACTGCGCTCGATGTTGAACAGCGGTGTGACCAGGGAGATCTGGGGGAACATCGCGATCAGCAGTGCGGCACCGACGAGCAGCTTCTTGCCGGGAAAGTCGAGTCGCGCAACCGCATAGGCGGCCATCGTGCCGATCGCGACGGCGATGAGCGTGGTGATGAGACCGATTCCGAGCGAGTTGCGCAGCGCAGAGGTGAACGCGCTCGTCTGGAAGATCCCCGAGTAGTTCTCCAGTGTGAAGTGCGTCGGGAAGAAATTGCCGTCGGTCACGCTGCTGGCCGGCTTGAACGACAGGCTGATGATCCACAGCAGCGGAATGATCGCGTAGAGCACGACCAGGATGTCGGCGATCAGCCAGCCGACCCGAGATTTGGCGGTGCGGTTCATGGCGTCCTACCTCCCCTCGTTGTCGGAACCGGGCGCGGCGGTGCCGAAGCCCTTGATGAAGATGAAGGCGATGATCGCGACACACACGAAGATGAGTATCGAAATCGCTGATCCCACACCCAGATTGAACGCCTTGAACAGGTTGTCGTAGCCGAGCATCGACACCGAGTAGGTGTTGTTGTTGCCCGCCGTCAACACATAGATGTTGTCGAAGATGCGGAACGCGTCGAGCGTACGGAAGAGCAGCGCGACCAGGATCGCGGGCTTCATCATCGGAATGATGATGCGCCGCAGGCGGGTCCACGCGCCCGCACCGTCGACCTCTGCGGCCTTGAGTAGCTCGTCGGGTACCAGCGCGAGACCGGCGAGCAGCAGCAGCGCCATGAACGGCGTGGTCTTCCAGACCTCGGCGAGCACGATGATCGCCAGTGATGGCCACTGCTGCGTCAACGGCGCACTGCCGTCCGGCAGGAGATTGGCGAGGTAGCCGGTTCCGGGTGTCCACGCGTAGTACCACGAGAACGCGGCCGCAACCGTCACGATGCCGTAGGGGATCAGCACGACCGTCCGGATCACACCGCGCCCAAAGATGGTGCGGTGCATCACGATTGCGATCGCCATGCCGAGCACCAACTCGATGGCGACCGAGACCACGGTGATGCCGAGCGTGACGAAGAACGCCGTCCACCAGTAGTTGGAACTGAGCACCGTGCCGTAGTTGCTGAACCAGGTGAACTCACGCTCGCCCGGCGCCGACAGGCTCGACTTGTTGAGCGACAACCAGAATGCGTAGACGATCGGGTACGCGGTGACCACCAGCATGAGGATCACTGCCGGAGCGATCAACCAGTACGCCAGTCGACGTTCCTGCTTCTTGCCCTCACTCACCTCACCGGATCGCTTCGCGCGCTTCGACGACGTCTCGGGTCGCTCCAGAGTCGCCGTGGAAGTCCCGCCTACCGACCGCGCGGCATCCGAGCGGGAAGCCGCCCCGACCACCGTCGCTTGCGCGGCGGTAGGCGTCAGGGGCGCCGACTTCTTCAAAGACGGAGCCCCAGAGGACGGGACCTCAGAGGACGGAACCCCAGAGGACCGAACCTCAGCGGACGAGCTGCTCGACGTCGGAGCGGCGTGCTCGGGTGCGCCCCCGGTGGGCTGCCCGAGACGCTCCGGCGGCGTCCACGCGTCCGAATGCACTGTGCGCCCGTACGATCCGGGTCCGTGCCCGGTTGCCGACCCGTCCGTCGTCGCCGATCCCCCGGTGTCGTCACCGTCGCCGGGCATTGCGTGCCTGCCCCTGCGCTCCTCGGCCGGGTCGTTGCCCGTGCCGTCGTTGCCGGATGTCATGGGATGAGTCCCTCCCCGTTGATCGCCTTCTGCACCTGCTCGGCAAGCTCGTCGACAAGGGTCTCGGGGTCCCAGGAGCCGACCGGAGAGAGCTTTGCCTGCAGAAGCGTCGAGATCGCTTGGTAATCAGGTGATTTCGGACGCAGCGCAGCGTGCTCGGGTTCGAGCTGGAGTTTGATGTCGTCGGCCATCGGATAGGCCGCGCGGAAATCGGGATCGCTGTAGAGCGACGAGATGACCGGCGGGGTACCCGCGTCGATCGAGTAGAACTTCTGCGCCCGCGCATTAGTCAGACACATCGCCGCCTCGAACGCCAGGTCTTTCTGCTGCGAGGTGTTCGCCACTGCGATATTCAGTCCGCCGACCGTACTCTTGGCCGGAATTCCTTCTGTCACACCGGGATAGGGAGCGAAGTCGAACTTCTGCCGAACCGCACGGGTCACCGGCGCCAGTTGTTCGTCTGTCGGGGTGTTGTCCTTGTCGGCGAACAGACCGGAATACTGCTGCAGTTCGGTCAGGAACGGCACGCTACCCGCGGCGGCATTCTCGCGCATCGAGGAGAGCACGAACGGCCAGTTGACCTGGTAGATCGCCTTTCCCGTCTCCATGCCCAGTCGCGAACTGGTCTCGTCGCCGTTGGTCAACGACGGATCGTGTCCGGGAGCGGTCGCAACGGCCTTCAGAATTCGAAGAGCCTTCACCGTGGCCGCTCGATGTTCGGGGGTGTCGTTGAGCGTCACCTTGTTCGGGTCGTTGGGATCGACCACCTCGCCGCCCGCGCTCGCGAGTACCGAGTTGAACCAGACCATCAGGCCTTCATATTGCTTGCCCTGCACCATGATGTAGCTCGGCCCGCCCTTGGCGAGGCTGCGGGTTGCGTCGGCCACCATGCCGTCCCACGTCTTGGCGGGCTGGCTTTTGTCGAGGGTCTCGCGCAGAACATCCTTGCGGTACCAGAGCAATTGGGTGTTGGTCCAGATCGGGATCGCGTAAAGGCGTTCCGCGTCATCGTGCTTGGTCTTCCACTTGGCGGTCTCGAGCGGACCACCGAGCGTTCTGCCTTCCACCTCACCGACGATGTTCTCGGGCACCGGCGTCAACCAACCCGCGTCGGCGAACTCGGCGGTCCACACGACGTCCATGCCCATCAGGTCGAGGCTCTTGTCGTTGCCGGAAAGCCGTCGCGCCAACTGCAGGCGCTGGTCGTCGGCAGCCTTGGGCAAGGCCGTCGTCACGATGCGATATTTGCCACCGGACTCCTGAGAACACTTGTCGCCCATGGACTTGATCGAACCGGCACCGTCGGCAGGCGGGTACAGATTCAGGACTCCTGGTTCATGACCGGAACCGCACGCTGACACGATCGGGAGCACGGTGACCAGTGCCGCAGCGGCGACGGCCGCCTTCACCGACATGCGTCGCGATCGGCTCCGTCCCACTGCTCGCCCGGCAACATCGCCTGCGGCCCTATTCCGCTGGACCCCAAAGCCTGTATCCCTGTTGCCGATATCCGTGTTACCGAGATCCCTGTTGCCTGTATTCCCGTCGTGATCGCCGCTTTCGGCTTGGTCACCGTCGCTCCGCACGCAGCCTCCTCGATGTCGTACGCAGCACAGCGAGCGTCACCGCGCGCCATGGCGTTGGTGGCTACGCTAGCCCGGCGCGGTAGTGACAAGCAACACATTCGGCGCGACCGTGCCAAAGTTCTTCGCGCACGCCGGTTTCACGCGCATACGCACGGGATCGAAGAGTGGGTCAGGGATTGAGGCGAGCGAGCATGTCGCGGGCCTTTTCGGCACTCTTCGGGTCGCAGAGAACGTCGTAGCGTCCGGCGACGAGTTGCATCGTCGACGCGAAGTCACGCTGGCCGCGAGTCGCCGCGTACGGGATCGTCGTCGAGATGACGCCGAAGACGATGCCGCCGACGAGACCGAACAGGATGGGCACCAACGCGTTGCCGCTGACGACGAGTGAGACCAGCAATCCGAAGAACAGTCCGAGCCATGCCCCCGAGACCACACCGCCGCCGATCACCTTGCCCCAGGTGAGTCGGCCGATGACACGCTCGACCTGCATCAGGTCGACGCCGACGATCGTCACGTCCTGGACGGTGAAGTTCTCATCGGAGAGATAGTCGACAGCACGTTGCGCCTCAGCGTAAGTCGAGTACGAGCCGATCGGCCACCCTTTGGGCGGGGTCGGGAGACCCGGGGTCTGCCGACCGGAACTCAACGGGTTGGTCATGTCATGTCCTCCACTCGGCAACTACCCTTACCCACATGGCGTCGGTGAGCAAGGTCTTCGTGGCCAGATTAGTCGGATTGGCGGTCCTTGGTCCTGATGGTGAGTCGATCGGTCGTGTCCGCGATGCCGTCATCGCCGTGCGCCTTCCGGGACAACAGCCTCGCGTGCTCGGTCTCGCCGTCGAATTGGCCACGCGCCGACGGATCTTCGTCCCCATGCTCCGGGTCACGTCCATCGACCCCACCGCGGTGACCCTCAACACCGGAACCGTGAGTTTGCGGCGACTGCACCTGCGCCCCGGCGAAGCACTCGCGATCGGGCAGATCCTGGACACGCGCGTGCGAATCGACGATCCCGACCACGAGGACCTCGAGGGCATCGACATGATCGTCGTCGACCTCGGTATCGAGCGCACCCGTACTCGCGACTGGGTGGTCTCGCGTGTCGCGGCACGTCCGGCACGTCGAGGACTGCGACGCGGCGAAACCATTGTGGTGGAGTGGAATCGGGTGCAGGGACTCACCGCGAGCGCACTCGAGCTACCCGGACAGGGCGTGGCACAGGCGCTCTCCCAGTTCGAGGGGATGCGTGCCGCCGACGTCGCGAACGCCCTGCGCGAGTTGCCACCCAAACGTCGCGACGAGATCGCCGAAGCCCTCGACGACGAGCGGCTCGCCGACGTGCTGCAGGAGCTGCCGCCGGACGATCAGACCGAAGTGCTCGCACACCTCGGCGTCGAACGTGCCGCCGACGTGCTCGAGGCGATGGACCCCGACGATGCCGCCGACCTCCTCGGCGAACTGTCGGACACCGAGGCGGAGTCGCTGCTCGAGCGAATGGATCCCCAGGAGTCGGAGCCCGTCCGACGACTGCTCACCCACTCCCCCGACACCGCGGGCGGCCTCATGACCTCGGAGCCGCTGATCGTCACCGCCTCCACCACGATCGCCGAGGCGCTCGCACGAGTCCGCGACCCCGACGTCACCCCGGCAGCGGCCAGCATGATCTTCGTCGTGCGTCCACCTACCGCCACGCCGACCGGCCGTTATCTGGGATGCGTACACCTGCAGGCGCTGCTGCGCGAGCCACCTGCGAACATCGTCGGTGGCATCCTCGACACGGACCTGCAGTCGTTGCACCCCGACGATTCACTCGAGACGGTCACGCGCTACTTCGCGACCTACAACCTCGTTTGTGGACCGGTGGTCGACGACGAGAACCACCTCCTCGGCGCGGTCAGTGTCGACGACCTCCTCGACGAGATGCTCCCGCGTGACTGGCGCGAGAACGAACCCGAGGACGACGAACCAGAGTCGGCGACGGCAGGCGCCGCGAACGCCAGCGGCACATCAGGAGCGAGTGAATGACGAGCGAGCAGAGCACCCGCCGCCTCGACACCCCCCGCGTCAACCGACGCCCGTCGTTCCACGTCGACAGCGACCTGATCGGCATGTACGCCGAGCGCATCGCGCGCTTCCTCGGTACCGGCCGCTACCTGGCGATTCAGACGGTGATCGTCATCGTGTGGATCATCATCAATCTCAGCTGGGTTGCGCTGCGCTTCGACCCGTACCCGTTCATCCTGCTCAACCTGGCGTTCTCGACGCAGGCCGCCTACGCAGCTCCCCTGATCCTCCTGGCCCAGAACCGGCAGGAGAATCGCGACCGGGTCGCGCTCGACGAGGACCGTGCGCGGGCCGCCCAGACCAAAGCAGACACGGAGTTCCTCGCCCGAGAGCTCGCCGCGGTCCGCCTCGCCGTCGGCGACACCGTCACCCGCGACTACCTGCGAAAAGAACTCGACGACATGCTCGACGACCTCACCGACCGGCTCGTCGCCCGCCTCGAGGGACTCGATGGCTCGACCGAGACCGAGAAGGCGCGGCATCACCCCGAGCGCTAGTACCGCGTTGCGCGTAACTTCACGGGTAGATCACGCGATGACTTTCACATGGTGAACTTTCGTGGAGGTTCCACAATCGGACGCGTGACCCATATGTATGGTGGGTCACAGCTGGAGTGCCGTCGGACATCAGTCGACAGTGACGCCCGGCGTTTCTGTGGAGGCAATGGAGTGTCGATGACGGGTCAGACTCGACTGTTGGGTGGCAGCGATCTCGGGAAGGTCCGAGATTGAAAGCGCCACACCCTTTTCGACGTCGTCGCGGCCCCAAGCGCCCCCGACTCCCCGGACGAGCTCTCGCCGTCGGCGCGGGCGGTGCCCTCGTCGGTGTGATGGTGCTCGGAGCTGCGACGTCGAGCGCCCAGGGCGGGGTTCCGGTGGCGGTGCGCGCCGAGCCCGAGAAGCCGGTGGTGCTCGCGGCGGTCGCACCTGCCGAACCGGTCGCGCTGCTGGGATTCGCACCCCCGCCGACCGTCTCGGCCAGTTCCGCCGCTGCGGCGACCGCGGCCGCTCCGCAGTATCGTCTCGCCGCTGACCTGCCATCGGGTCCGCTCGGCATACCGGGCGTCGTGCTCCAGGCGTACAAACTTGCCGCGAACCGCATCGGTACCGAGGAACCACAGTGCAAGCTCCCGTGGTTCCTGCTGGCCGGCATCGGCAGGATCGAGTCGAATCACGCGAGCAACGGGTCCGTCGACCAGTCCGGCAACACCATCAATCCCATTGAAGGGCCCGTGCTCGACGGCTCTCTCGCAGGCAACGAGGTGATTCGTCACCAGGGCGGCTATGCACGCGCGATGGGACCGATGCAGTTCATTCCCAGTACGTGGGCGGCATGGGGAGCCGACGGTAACGGCGACGGCAAGGCCGACCCGAACAACATCTTCGACTCCACCTACTCTGCCGGCCGCTACCTGTGCTCGGGATTCACCGACATCATGACCGACAAGAACAAGGTCGCAGCGGTGTACCGGTACAACCACTCGATGGATTACGTGACCAACGTCCTCGCCTGGGCCGGGGCGTATGCGACCGGCGTGATGCCGACCAACCCCATTCCCGAGCCGAAGCGACCGTCCTCGTCCTCGTCGTCGAGTTCCAAGCCGTCGAAACCGTCGAAGCCTCCGAAGCCGGGCGAACCGAGTTCACCCGACTCGTCGTCGGATTCGTCGACGCCATCGACTCCGACAACGCCGTCGCAGCAGTGTCTTGGCGCGATCTGCCTGCCTCCGGGTATCACGATCCCCGGCCAGCCCGCGCCCAAGCCCGCACCCCAGCAGAACGCGCCGCGCAAGCCAGGACCAGCGACGACGAGCACCCCCGCACTCAAGGTCCTACCGAGGTAGGTGTGCCTCGAGGTCGCGGCCAGATGGTCGGACCGACTGCGTGATCGGTGTCCGGGTGGGCACCCCACCCGTTCTCTACCTGCGCTGATCGCGGCGCTAAGCTGGCGGAGATGACTACCGGAGTTCAGCCAACCGAATCCGCGATCCGCTCAGCGCTGAGCAAGGTCAACGATCCCGAGATCGGCAAGCCGATCACCGACCTGGGAATGCTCAAGTCGGTGCAGATCAACGACGACGCGAGCGTCGACGTCACCATCTATCTGACGACGTCGGGTTGTCCGATGCGCACCGAGATCTCGGGTCGCGTGGAGAAGGCCGTCGCCGACGTCCCCGGTGTCGGCACGATCCGCGTCGATCTCGACGTGATGGACGACGAGCAGCGCACCGAGCTACGCAAGAAGCTCCGCGGCGACAAGGCCGAACCGGTCATCCCGTTCGCACAACCCGGTTCGCTGACCAGGGTGTATGCCGTTGCGTCCGGTAAAGGCGGCGTCGGAAAGTCGTCGGTGACGGTCAATCTGGCGACGGCCCTCGCGCAACGCGGGCTGTCCGTCGGCGTACTCGACGCAGACATCTACGGCCACTCGGTACCGCGCATGCTCGGCAGCGACGCCAAGCCGACGCAGGTCGAGAAGATGATCATGCCGCCGATCAGCCACAACGTGAAGTTCATCTCGATCGGGCAGTTCACAGACGGCAACACCCCGGTCACCTGGCGCGGACCGATGCTGCACCGCGCGCTTCAACAGTTCCTCTCCGACGTCTACTGGGGAGATCTCGACGTACTCCTCCTCGACCTCCCACCCGGAACCGGCGACGTCGCGATCTCGATCGCACAGCTCATCCCCGGTGCGGAGATCCTCGTGGTGACCACCCCGCAGCAGGCCGCCGCCGAGGTCGCCGAACGCGCGGGCGCGATCGCGCTGCAGACCAGGCAGAAGATCCTCGGCGTCGTCGAGAACATGTCGTGGCTCGAACTTCCGGACGGTACGCGGATGGAGCCGTTCGGCTCCGGAGGCGGTGAGAAGGTCGCAGAGCGGTTGACGCGGGCAGTGGGGTCGAGCGTCGACCTGCTCGGTCAGGTACCGCTGGAGACGGCGCTGCGTGAGGGCGGCGATACCGGTGAGCCCGTTGTGCTCTCGGCGCCGGATTCGGCATCGGGACGCGCACTGCGCGCGATCGCCGACAAGCTCGCGGTGCGTCGACGTGGCCTCGCGGGCATGAGCCTCGGCATCGACACGACGCGCCACGGCTGACGGCCACAACGCGCCACAACCGACGCGGTCCCGAGGCTGCGATCAGCGGGGATCGGAAGTCAGGTGGCGTCCCAGTCGGCGACGTCGTGCCGACGCGGGGTCTGGTCTGAGTTCGACGCACTCGTCGTCGAACTCGGAGCGTCCTTGGTCATGGGTACGGGCGCGGAGACCGGCTTGATCGGCGGGGTCTGCGAGTCGCGCTCCACGGTGTTCGACGACGGCCCGCTGGTGAAGATCGACGAGTCGCCGTCGAAGAGATGCTTGGTGATCATCGACTGCGGAGTGAGTCCGCGTAGCTCGTTCAATTGCGACAGCGGCTTACGCAGCTCGTCGAATTCGGGGCCGAAGTCGTTCTTCAGCTGATCGGTGGCGCCCGTCGCGTACTCGCGGGCCTTGCGCAGCGACTGCATCGTCCACGACACGGCTCCGGGTAGGCGCTCGGGGCCGAGAATGACCAACGCAGCGACGAGCAGCACGAGGATCTCACCCCAACCGATGCTGCTGAACATGGCACTTCCCTACTTCTGTCGCCGAAACGTCGCCGCTAGTCGCTGGCAGTGGTGATCGACCCGTTAAAGGTTCGACCATCACGCCAGTAGGTGAACGGCACCCGCTCACCGATCTTCGTCGTGCGCACCGCAACCGTCAATTCGTCGGCGCTTTCGATGCTGCGGCCGTTGAAGGAGGTGATGACGTCGTTCTCCTTGACGCCCGCCTGCGCGGCGGGTCCGTCGGCGACGACATTGCGCACGCCAGCGCCGAGTACACGGTCGTTACGGACCGAGCTCGCGCTCACGCCGATCTGCGGATGGTTGACCTTGCCGTCACGGATCAACGACTGGGCGATGGGGATGGCCTGGCTGATGGGGATGGCGAAGCCGAGACCTATCGAGCCGCCGGCACCCGAGGCGATGGCGGTGTTGATGCCGACCACCTCCGCTGACTCGTTGACGAGCGGACCACCAGAGTTGCCCGGGTTGATCGCGGCATCGGTCTGGATCGCGTCGATCACCGCGTCGGTGTCCGACTCGGCGTCGGGTGGGAGTGGAACCGCGCGGTGCGTCGCGCTGACGATCCCGCTGGTGACAGTGCGGTCGAGTCCCAGCGGCGAGCCGAATGCGATGACCTCTTCACCGATCTGCAGGTTGTCTGAGTTGCCGATCTTGGCAACCGTCAGGTTGGCCACGTTGTCGACCTTGAGTACCGCGAGATCGGTGTGGATGTCGCGGCCGACGATCCGGGCAGGCACACGGTTGCGATCGGAGAAGACAACCTCGAGCTTGGCGCTCCGGTCGTTCGCAGCCATCGAGATCACGTGGTTGTTGGTGAGGATGTAACCGGCGGAGTCGATCACGAAACCCGAACCGGTGCCGTAGGCGCTCGCGGTCCGCACATCCACCGACACCACAGATTTCTCGACAGCCTTGGCGACGCGCGCGACGTCCGATTTCGGCTCTCCCCCACCGTCTCCGCCGTCACCCGTCGAGAGTTTCACCGTGTTGCTGTTCAGCGGCGCCGCGACCTCTGCGGTGAACCGGCCGATCAGGCCACCGACCAACCCGATCAGCAGTGCCAGCACGGCGAGGGTTGCGAGGGCGTACCACGTCACCCGCTTACCGAACAGCAGATCCTTGACGCCGAGCTTCGGACCGACGACGGTCGGTTGTCTCGCGGCCTCGTCGACGAGTGCCGGCGCGTCTAGGGTCGCAATGCTCTCCGGATCGCGCCACGGATCTGCGGGAGCGGGCTCGTCGGTCGAGACGCCGTACGCGGCGAGTGGATCGCGTTGCAGTGTCTCGTCGGAACCCTCCGGCCTGCCGAAAGCCTCGGCCAGCACCGGGTCGGGTGGCGCGATCTGCGGAGCGGGCCTCGACGACGACGGTGTTGTCGCGAAGGAACCACGTACGCCCGCGGGACGGCCGAAGACCTGCGCGGTCGCGGGAGACACCGGAACGTGTCGCTGCTGGCCACGAGCCGCAGTGCCGTCGCTGGTCTGCGCGTCGCCGGGCTGTGTATTGCCGGGCTGGGTATCGCCTCCCGTTGCAGCGGCGTTCTCTCGGCTGAACGGTGAATCGTCCGGCTGCGAACGGCGTTGACCGCCGTCCGATCCGCCGGCAGCGGTCTCGTCGATGTCGTCTGCTCCCACGCGTTGGTTACCGGTACTCAGCGCCCGCGCCAGCGGTTGCGGCGCCCGCGGGCGGGTTCACCGCTGACCGCGTCGATCGGCGCAGTGGCGGGGCGCGATGACTCGTGCCCGAAGTCGGCCTGTGCATTCACCGGTGGCAGGCCCGATGCTGCGAGTGGTCCCGGGGTGGCACACGGCCCGCGGAAACGTCCATCCGGAAACGGGCTCGCATGAAAGTTGTTGGGACCGAGCGTGCCGGCACTGCGACCCTGTTCGCGGCGGTTCTGTTCGCGACGACCCTGTTCTCGGGGGCCCTGTTCGCGATAACTCTGCTCGCGATGGCTCTGCTCCCTGCGGCCATGTTCACGGCGGTCACGCACACCTGTCATGTCGATCTCACGCGTGGGGATCTGGCTCAGCTGGCCGAGCAGATCCGCGGGCATGGCCACGGTGCCGGAATCACGCAGCCGGGTACGGGCATCGAGCTGTGCGTCGACGGCATCCATGCATTCACGGCACAGCGCGAGGTGATGGGTCGCCCGCACATGCGCGGTCATGCCCAGCTCGCCGTCGACAAATGCCGCGACTGCCTCGGGTGCGAGATGCTCGGTTGATGCGAATCGACGTGGGCGGGGGCGTCGGAAAGCGGGGTTGGGCGCGAAGGACGAGGTCGCCGGCGACCACGTGGCGGGGTTCCACGGAGAACGTCTCCGGCCCCGCATGCCCGGCGATGCAACCACACCGTCGGCGTGCCCCGCGGTGTCGACATGAGGTGCCCCATCAGCAAACGCCCCATCAGCAAACCCATCGTCCGCAGGCGCGCCGGTGGCAGGCGGGCTGTTGTCGACGTGCGCTCGTTTGTCGGCGTCCGCTGCGGAATCTCGTCGATCCCGTCGGCCGTCCATCATGTGTGATTCACCCCTCTTCACAGGTCGGTCTCCGTGGGCGAACCGGTCGGGTCCGCGAGACGGAGGGCGCTGCGTGCCCGTGCCGGCACCACAGCCTATCCGAATCCCAAACGGCACGACGGTGCCCGGGGTTCCCGAAACGGGTGAAAACGTCAGCTTCCGACGGCTACCGAGCGTCGATTGTCGTGGCCACGAGCCGCGAGGTGATCACGGATCGTCTGCCTTCCCCGGTGGATACGACTGCGCACGGTACCGAGCTTGACGCCGAGCGTCGCGGCAATCTCCTCATAGGACAGTCCCTCGATATCGCAGAGGACGACCGCGGCGCGAAAATCGGGGGTCAACGAGTCGAGTGCCGCCTGGAGGTCCGGGTCGAGATTGGCGTCGGCGTAGATCTGCTGAGGATCGGGGGTGTCGCCGGGGACACGGTCGTACTCCTCGGGCAGCGCCTCCATACGGATCTTGTTGCGACGACGAACCATGTCGAGGAAGAGGTTGGTGGTGATGCGGTGCAGCCAGCCCTCGAACGTGCCCGGCCGGTAATTCGACAGCGACCGGAACACCCTGATGAAGGTTTCCTGCGTCAGATCCTCGGCGTCGTGCTGATTGCCCGACAGACGGTAGGCCAGCCGGTACACGCGGTCAGCGTGCTCACGGACCAACTCATCCCACGTCGGCATCAAGAACTCGTCGCCGGTCGCGTCGAAGCCTGCGGTCCCCGAGGGGATGACGTCGATCGCCTCGACTCCCGTATTCAGTTCTGCGGTGGTGGACGCCTGGGGATCAGTCATCGCGTGTGGCCGGTTCCCTTCTTTGACTGTCGAGCGGCGCAAGTCCGATTCGACACGAATTCGCTATCTTGAACACCTGCGCATCGCCGGCTATTCCGACCACCGCGCCCGTGCTGTTGTCTCACCTTCTCCCATCGCGGTGTGGTCGCAGTGTGAGGCGGCTGAGGTTTCACTGAGTAAGTCTTCGCTGAGACGTGCTGGCCGAATAGGTCTTCACTGCCGAGCACGTCGTCACAGAAGTAGGTCGGAGCCCGCGACGATTCGGATGGGTCGAGTTTGCGGCGCGTCGACCTCCGTGAACACCGGAATCGGGCGTGCCACTGACATCGAGGGCGGTGCGCGGCCTAATCTCATGGAATGACCGATGCACCCACCGGTACCGACGCCGCTGCCGCGGCCCTGATCGACTACGCCGAATCGGCGATCGTCGAAGACGACGCGCTGGCCGCCGCGCGGGCACGCGCAGAGGAACTGGGGACCGATCCCGTCAGCCCGGCGGTGGGTGCACTGCTGGCGTTGCTGGCTCGCTCGTGCGACGCACACGCCGTCGCCGAGATCGGGACCGGTACGGGGGTCAGTGGCCTCTGGCTCCTCAACGGGATGTCGGGCGACGGGGTCCTCACCACCATCGACCCTGAACCCGAACACCACCGAGCTGCGCGCGCGTCTTTCGCAGGCGCCGACATTCCGCCCGGCAGGACCCGGCTGATCAACGGCACTCCGCGTGAGGTGTTGCCGCGGCTGTCCGACGGTTCCTACGACCTCGTCTTCATCGACGGTCCGCTGATCGACCTCCCGACCTTCGTCGACGAGGCCGTCCGGATGTTGCGGCCGGGCGGTGTGGTCGTCGTACACAACGCCACGGCGTCGGGAGCGGTCGGCGACCCGACGCGCACCGACCCGGTGACGAGCGCAGCACGAGCCGCCGCGTTGCGCATCGCCGACGACGATCAGTTGCTGCCCGTCGTCGTTCCCCTCGGAGGCGGTGTACTCGCAGCGGCGAAAGCCCGCTGACAGGTACTCGCAGCGGCGAAAGCCCGCTGACGAACTCGACGGACTCTCAGACGTCGGTGGAGAAGCGGACGCCGCCGTCGGGCAGTTGCACTCCCGGCCACACGCGCGCGCCGCGCAGTAGTTCACACCGCGCGCCGACCTCTGCGCCGTCGCCGATGACGGTGTCGCGGATGAGCGCACGCGGGCCGATACGCGCACCCTTGCCGACGATGCTGCGCTCGACGACCGCACCCGCTTCGACGACCGAGCCGTCGAACAGCACCGCGCCGTCGAGTCGGGCACGTGGGCCGACCTCGCAGCCGCGACCCACGACGGTTCCGCCGACGAGGACGGCACCGGGCGCAACGCCCGCGCCCTCGTGGACCAACGACTCACCGTGACGGTCACCCAGAGCAGGCGAGGGCGCGATTCCGCGCACGAGGTCGGCCGAGCCCCGCACGAAGTCTTCCGGCGTACCCATGTCACGCCAGTAGGTGTTGTCGACGTAGGCCTGGACGCGCTTGCCTTCGGCCAGTAGGCGCGGGAACACCTCGCGCTCCACAGACACCTCGCGGCCCGCGGGGATCTGCTCGATGACCTCGCGGCGGAACACATAGGTGCCCGCGTTGATCTGATCGGTGGGCGGGTCCTGGGTCTTCTCCAGGAACGCCGTGACCCTCCCGTTCTCGTCGGTGGGCACGGAGCCGTAGGCACGCGGATCACCGACGCGCACAAGATGCAGCGTGACATCGGCCTCGGTGCTCTGGTGTGTCGCGACCACCTGGCTGATGTCGGTTCCGCTGAGCACGTCGCCGTTGAACACCACGATGTCCTGGGCGGTGAGCAGATCGAGCACATTGCGGATGCCACCGCCGGTGCCGAGCGGCTCGTCCTCGGTCACGTAGCGAAGGCTCAGATCGAGCTTCGAGCCATCGCCGTAGTACTCCGAGAACACACTCGCCTTGAAAGAGGTGCTGAGTACGACGTCGGTGATCCCTGCAGCGCGGATTCGCGACAACATATGGGTGAGGAAGGGCAGGCCTGCGACGGGCAGCATCGGTTTGGGCGCCGACAGCGTCAGCGGGCGCAGCCGTGTGCCCTTACCGCCGACGAGGATCACCGCCTGGGTCTTCGACATGTCGACGTCGGCACTGGGCGCGGAAGTCGACGTGGCCGTGCTCGGCACGGTGAATCCGGTCACTGGTCGTGTCCTCTCGGGTGGGTCGAATCATCATCATCGATCAGGGCGCGCCCCGCAGCGCGGACTGCGAGGCGAGAGCGAACAGCGAGTCCGAGCCGCAGGGCGAGGCGCAGCGGTGCGCGCAGCAGTCCCTGGTTGCGATCAGCCTGGAACATGTAAGCGCTGCGATGGTGTGCGGGCAGCATCGCGCCGGGGTCGCGACCTGCGCTGTGGCCCTTGGTGTGAGTGACCTCGGCGCCCGGCACGTACAGGTTGAGCCATCCGGCTTTGCCGAGCCGATCACCGAGGTCGACGTCTTCCATGTACATGAAGTACCGCTCGTCGAAGCCACCGATCGCCTCGAACGCCTCGCGGCGCACCAGCAGGCACGATCCCGACAGCCACCCGACGGGCCGTTCGCTCGGCGCGACGTCGTCGGCGCGGTAGGCCGCCGTCCACGGATTCGACTTCCACACGGTCCCGAGCAGCGCATGACCCGTTCCCGAGACCAGGCTCGGGACACTGCGTGCCGACGGGTACACCGAACCGTCCGGTTCGTAGATCAGGGGTCCCAGCGCGCCGGCCCGCGGCCACCGTGCGGCGGCTGCGACCAATTCGTCGATCGCACCCGGCGACCACTCGACGTCGGGGTTTGCGATCACGATGAAGTCGACGTCGGCGCCGAGTTCGGCAACCGCCCTGTTGATGCCTCCGCCGTAGCCGATATTGCCGCCGGTGTGCACCAACGTCACGTTGTCGTGGTCGCGGGCGGCGGCCTCGGGCGCGCCGTCGCCGGAGCCGTTGTCGGCGATGATGACGCGGGGTACAGCGGAGGTCGCGTGGTCGAGACTCTTCAAGAAGGTCTCCACGTGGCCGCCGGACCAGTAGGTCACCGTCACGACACCGAGGGCAGAAGTCACCCGGTCAGGGTAACGAACGGCAGGCAGGATCCCCGACGTCCCTCCCGGGTGCGTCCTCCCGCGTTCGTCACAGTGGTCTGCCGATCAGCGGAACCTCACTCGTCGCCGACGCCGGGTTCCGAGATCGCCGCGGCCAGCGCATCCCGCCATCCCCGCAGCGGAGTCAGCCCCGCGCCTGCCCAGGACGACGCGTCGAGGACCGAATAGGCCGGCCGCGGTGCGGGCCGCGGGAACTCGTCTGTGGTCACGGGCGATACCCGCGCCGGATCGGCGCCCACTTCCGCGAAGACGGCCTGCGCGACGTCGAACCACGTGGCGGCACCCGTGTTGGTGGCGTGCAGCACTGCCCCGGTCACGGCGTCGTCGCCGACGCGTGCCGCCAATTCCCACAGGCCGTCGGCGAGGTCACGCGCGTAGGTCGGTGAGCCCGTCTGGTCGTCGACGACGGTGATCGCATCGCGAGTCGCCTCGAGACGCCGCATCGTGCCGACGAAGTCGGGGCTGTCGCGGCCTCCTGTGTACACCCAGGCGGTGCGGACGATCGTGGCGGTCGGATCGGCGGCTCGCGCAGCACGCTCGCCCTCGAGTTTGGTTGCGCCGTACACGGTTTCGGGAGCGGGACCGTCGTCGATCATGATCGCTTCGTATGGCGTGGTCCGCGGCGCGGGCCGCGTCTCGCCCTCGCGTGGGCTGCCGGCGGCAACCCCACCGAAGACGTAGTCGGTGGAGATGTGGATCAGCCACGCGCCGGCTCCCGCGGTCTGCGTCGCCAGATTTGCCGGGCCGCCGGCGTTGACCGCGGCGGCACGTTCGCGATCGGACTCCGCGGCGTCGACGTTGGTGTAGGCCGCGCAGTTGACCACGACGTCCCCGACGTCGAGGTCGGCGAGTGCCCGCCCGACGGACGCGGCATCGGAGATGTCGATGTCGCGCGACGTCAGCGCCCGCACGTGCGGCGGTCGGTGCGCGGAATCGAGCAGCGCCGCGCCGAGCTGACCGCCCGCTCCGACGATCCACACCGTGCGCGCTTTCGGTGCGCTGCCGCTGTCCGATGGTTTCGTACCGACGTCGTCACCACTGTGCATGGCCTCATCGTGCCGCACTGATCCCAGCCTCGCGCACGTGACCTGACACACGGGGTGTCGATCGTCACGTCACGCGGACCTCCGACGACGAGATCGCGTCGGCGTTGCAACCGCGATATTGGGCGCCACTTCAGTAGCCTGACGTCAGTACAACAACTTCAGTAACGTCAACCTCTTGAATAACGGCATTCACATGCGTCCCGCGGGGAACGGGACGCGATCCCCTGAGCCGGGAGCCGAACGCCGGATTCGACGATCGCAAAGGACCTGACCACTCGTGGAGTCACGACCCGAAGGCGCGCGTCGGCGGCCCAGCGGCCCTCGACGCCCAACCTCGGACGCGCACGACGAGTCCCGGGCGGCCCATCCCCGACGCCCAGCCCAGGACGCGCACGACGAGCAACGCGCGACCCGCCCGAAACGACCCCGCCCCGACGGCGCGCCATCAGACGCGCCGCGGCGCGAAGGCACGGGAGATCCGCGCCGACGGAGTACCGGCCAGCGGAGCACGGGCCAGCGGAGCACGGGCCAGCGAACTTCCGAGCGTCAGCGGACCGGCGAGCGTCGGGGCAATCCCGAGGCGTCTCGTCGACAAGGTCCCGACGGACAGCGCCCGCGTACGCCGCAACCGCCTCGGCAAGCACCGACCTCACGCCGGTCCGCCGCGGCCGCTGACAAGGTCGGCGCACCCGCGGAGCCAGGCGTGAAGCGACGGCCTCGGCAGCGTCGCTCCGGAGAGATTCACACCAAGAGCTCGGCCATTCCCAACTCGAGCCCCACCACACCGGACCAGAAGACTCCCGACAAGAAGACCCCGAACCAGGATCCACCTACGCCCGCCCGCGGAACCCTCGCGGCCGTCGGCGGATTCGGACGCAAAGCCTGGGGGCGCGGACTGATCGCGCTGGTCTCGGTCGCCGTGCTGGTCTGCACCGGGTACGCGTGGAGCAGCGTCAACGGACTGACGTCGAAGATCACCCAGCTCGGGGGCCTCGGTCTCGGCGGAGGCGACGACGGCGCAACCGACATCCTGCTCGTCGGCACCGATTCCCGCACGGACGCCAAGGGAAACCCGCTGTCGTCCGAGGAACTCAAGTGGCTGCGGGCAGGCGACGACATCTCCACCAACACCGACACCATCCTGCTCATTCGCATCCCCAACGACGGATCGTCGGCCACGGCCATCTCGATCCCACGCGACTCGTACGTGTCGGTCCCCGGCATCGGGATGTCGAAGATCAACGCCGCGTACGGCACCACCCGTGAGGGTGCGCGCCAACGAGCGGTCGAAGCGGGCAAGCCGGAAGAGGACGCCGAGCGCGAGGGCACCCTCGCGGGCCGCAAGGCGCTCATCGACACGGTTGCCGACCTCACCGGCGTCAAGGTCGACCACTACGCCGAGGTCGGATTGCTCGGCTTCGCGTTGCTGACCAAGGCGGTCGGTGGTGTCGAGGTATGCCTCAAAGATGCTGTGAACGAACCGCTTTCGGGTGCGCGTTTCAAGGCCGGACGCCAAACCCTCAATGGCCCACAGGCATTGAGCTTCGTCCGCCAACGCCACGAGCTCCCCCGCGGTGATCTCGACCGCATCACCCGCCAGCAGGTCTACATGGCGTCGCTGACGCAGAAGATCCTCTCGGCGCACACCCTCACCGATCCGTCGAAGTTGGACGACCTCGAGAACGCCGTGTCGCGCTCCGTGGTGATCGACGACGACTGGAACGTCGTGCAATTCGCCGAGCAGCTCAAGGATCTCAGCGGCGGGCGCGTCAAGTTCGCGACCATTCCCGTGCTCGACGAACAGGGCTGGAGCGAAGACGGACAGCAGAGCGTCGTGACGGTCGACCCCAATGCCGTGCACACCTTCACCAGCAATCTGCTCAACGACGGTGCGTCCAAGTCACAATCACGACGCGGCGACTACACCGTCGACGTCGACAACGCGGGCACCATCGACGGACTGGCGAGCAACGTCTCGAACATCTTGACCAACAAGGGATTCCAGGCGGGCAAGACCAGCAGCACGCCCGCCGACATCAAGGACTCGGTGATCTACGCACACAGCGCCGACAACCCCGGCGCACAGTTGCTCGCGAAGGATCTGCGTGCGGTGCGCGTCGAGGCGCAACCAGACCTCGACGAGCATCACCTGAAGTTGGTGCTCACCAACACCTTTGCCGGTCCGGGATCGATCAACGACACCGGACCACAGACCAACAACACACCCGCCAGCGAGCGCGTGGGCAACAACGCCCCACCGATCACGGCGGGTACCGACGGACCGGTGTGTGTGAACTGATGGCCGACGACACGCTGACCACCTCCCTGCTCGGGCGTATCGACGACTGGGCCCGCCCACTGCTCACCTACTACGACGACCACACCGGCGAACGCACCGAGTTGTCGGGTGCGACGCTGGGCAACTGGGCGGCGAAGACCGCCAACTATCTCGTCGTCGAACTCGGTCTCGCACCCGGCGACGACGTCGTCGTCGATCTGCCCGAACACTGGCAGAGCGCCGCAATCCTGTTGGGCGCGTGGTGGGCAGGCGCGCATGTGCATGTCACCACCGAGGTCGACGTCCCGCGGGTCGCGTTCACCAGCGCCGCGGGAATCGACGAGCACCCCGACGCCGACGAACTCGTCGTCGCCTCGCTCGATCCGTTCGCGCTCGGCGTCGGCGACCTTCCACCGGGGGTCACCGACTATGCGTCGGCGGTCCGCGTGCACGGCGATCAATACTCGCCGCCTCGATATTCGGGGCCTGCGCTCGACGGCGCCCCTGCGGCCGACATCCTCGCCACCGCATCGGCCACAGCATCCGCCGACGGGGTCTCCGCACACAGCCGGGTGCTCTCGACACGTGAATGGCGCACGGGTGCAGGCATTCTGAGTAATCTCATCGCGCCGCTGAGCGTCGGCGCCAGTCTCGTGTGGGTCTCCCCGACCCCCGACACCGACCTTGCGGCGCGTGCGGCCTCCGAGCGCGCAGACGTCGTTCTCGACTGACCACGACGCCCTCGAGGTGAACACTTGTTCCGGAGTGGTTCACGGCGGGCGCCTCATGCGGCAGAGTGGGCCACATGCAGCTACCCGACTGGTTGGCCCGCGCCAACAAGAAGATCACCAATCCCCTGCAACGACGCTGGGCGCCCTATCTGGCGCCGTGGGCAATGATCCATCACGTCGGACGCAAGAGTGGGCGAATCTACTCGAACCCGGTGCTCGCGTGGGTCAGTGAGACGGGCGACGAAAAGAAGATCTACATCATCCTGACCTACGGGCGCGACACCGACTGGGTACGTAACACGCTCGCCGCGGGCTCGGCCGGGATCACTCGAAAAGGCAAGCAGTACACACTGGTCCGGCCCACCATCATTCCCGCCGACTCACCCGACCTTCCGCTCGCAGCCGGTCTCGCAGGCCGCGCGTTCGAGTGGGCACTCCAGGGCACCCTCGTCGCCCCTGACGGACGCGAGGCGTGGTCGACAGGCACGTCGCGGTGACCCGACACACCGCCGACGACCCGCTCTCCGACTTCGACGTACGGATCGCAACCCACCACGGCACCCCTCGCCGCGTCCACAGCATCGGCGAGGGACCCGCCGTGATCATCATCACCGAGATGCCCGGTATCAGTCCCGCCGTCGCCGACTGCGCCAGACGGGTCGCGGGTATCGGAGCAACCGCGGTCATGCCGTCGATCTACGGTGTCGACGGTCAGGACCCGTCACCGTCGAATCTCGGGGTCATCGGGGCGCGTCGAACATGCTCGGCACGATGGGACGCGCCTGCATCAGCAGGGATTTCACGATCCTGGCGACGGGCAGGACCTCACCTGCCGTCGAGTGGATGCGGGCATTGGCCGCCGAGGAACACCAGCGCTGCGGCGGGCCAGGTGTCGGCGCGATCGGCATGTGCTTCACCGGCGGGTTCGCCCTCGCGATGGCCACCGACGAACGCATCCTTGCGCCCGTCCTGGCTCAACCGTCGCTGCCGTTCGCGATCAGCCCCCGTCGTGCACGATCACTCGACATCTCCGACGACGACCTCGCAACGGTCGTCGGACGGTGCGCACGCGGACTCGACGTCATGGGCGTGCGATTCGAGGGCGATCGGATGTCGCCACCGTCGCGCTTTCGGTTCCTACGCGAAGTCCTCGGCGACGCATTCCTCGCGATCGAACTGCCCGATTCGGCGGCCAATCCGGAATCACCGTTGCCGACACCGCATTCCGCGCTCACCAACGACCTCGTCGACGTTCCGGGCGAACCGACGCACGACGCCCTGGTCGCGGTACTCGACTTCTTCGCCGAGCGGCTCGGGATCACCAAGCCGGTCGCGGACGATCAGTAGCCGCTGATCAGTAGCTGGTCAGCCCAGCTTCTCAGTCGCCGCCGAGCAGCCGCTGACGCAGGGCGGCGTCCTTGTCGAGCACAAGTTGTTCGAGTCCACGCTGGAAGGCCTCCATGCGTGCCCGCAGCACGGGGTCGGATGAACCGAGGATGCGTACCGCGAGCAGCCCCGCGTTGCGCGCGCCGCCCACCGACACGGTCGCCACCGGGACGCCAGCGGGCATCTGCACGATGGACAGCAGCGAGTCCATGCCGTCGAGGTAGCGCAGCGGTACCGGCACACCGATGACGGGCAGCGGGGTGGCAGCGGCGACCATTCCCGGGAGATGTGCCGCGCCTCCCGCGCCCGCAATGATGACCTCGATGCCCTCGCCCGCAGCCGACTTCGCGTAGTCGAGCATGCGCTGCGGGGTGCGATGCGCCGACACGACACCGACCTCGAACGGGACGTCGAACTCCGCGAGCGCTTCGGCCGCGGCCTCCATCGTCGGCCAGTCCGAGTCGCTGCCCATGATCAGTCCGACGCGGGCCCGGCTGCGGATCGGCGGCGACGCCGGCTCGGCTTCAAAAGCGGTGCCGGTTTCAAAAGCGGCGCCCGCCTCCGTGGCGGTGTCGGACTCGGGAGCGGCGCCGGACTCGCCGGCCACGTCCGGCGCAGATGTAGCGCCTGCCTGGGTCGTCCCAGTCTCCGTTGTCCCAGCCTCCGCTGCCGCGGTCTCCGTTGCCCCAGCCTCGGTCGTGTCTGTCTCGTGGTCCACCAGGTCGCCTGTCGTTTCGTCGTTCACGGTCTCGTCGTTCACGGATTCGTCGTTCATGAATGCGGGTCCCAACCGTCCGTCCACTCGGCGTGTGACATCCAGTGCGCCGCGCGCTCGGCACGCTCGCGAACCGCAGCGCCATCCTCGCCCGGCTTCCCCACGATGTTGACATGGCCGATCTTCCGATCGGCGCGTTCTCCCTTTCCGTACAGGTGAATTCGCGCGTCGGGCATGCGTGCCATCAGATGGTGGGTGCGCTCATCCATCGACATCTCCGGCGCCTGTGGTGCGCCGAGGATGTTGGCCATCACGGTCACCTCGGCGCGCGGCGAGGTGTCGCCGAGCGGGTAGTCGAGAACGGCCCGGAGGTGCTGTTCGAACTGCGACGTCACAGCCCCGTCCATCGTCCAGTGGCCACTGTTGTGTGGACGCATCGCGAGCTCGTTGACCAGCAGCTCGCCGTCGGTGGTCTCGAAGAGTTCCATCGCCATCACACCGACGACGCCGAGTTCCGATGCCAGCCGCAGCGACATCTCCTGTGCACGTTCGGCGGTCTCGGCACTCAGATCCGGTGCGGGAGCGATGACCACCGCGCACTGTCCCCGACGCTGCACGGTCTCGACCACAGGCCATGCGCCACCCTGCCCGAACGGCGAGCGCGCGATCATCGCCGACAGTTCGCGGCGCATCTGCACCTTTTCCTCGGCGATCAGGTCGACGCCGGCAGCGAACTGCTCGTCGAACACCGCGAGCGCGTCCGGCCCGTTGTCGACGATCCACACGCCACGTCCGTCGTATCCGCCGCGTACGGCCTTCAACACGATGTTCCAGCCGTGCCGTTCACCGAATTCGACGAGTCGGCCGCGAGCCAGTCCGAGGTCACCTGCGAGGTCGGCGAAATCGGGTACAGGTAGCCCCAATTCGCTCAGCTTCACCCGCATCGCCCGCTTGTCCTGCGCGAACACCAGCGCGGCCGACGGTGGCCGCACCGCGACGCCCTCGGACTCCAGCACCCGAAGATGCTCGAGGGGCACCCCCTCGTGGTCGAAGGTCAGCGCCACCGCACCAGTGGCGGCGCGTCGGAGATCGTCGAGATCGTCGTGCGAGCCGAGCACGACGTCCGCACTGACCTGGGCGGCGGGATCTGTCGCACTCGCGGCGAGCACGCGCAGACACTCGCCGAGCGCGATCGAGGCCTGGTGAGTCATCCGGGCGAGCTGACCACCACCGATCATCGTCACGGTCGGCAAGATGTCGCGTTCGGGAATCGCTCGGGCGGCCGCATCGGGCGGTGCCGCGGCGTTTGCGCCGGTATCTGGATCTCGGGCAGTCACGCGATACATCGTGGCATGGCCGGCGTGACTGCCGCTTCACCGACCATGCAATGGGCATCCACCCACGTCACCGATGAGGTACCCGGTCGCGCCGCAGCCCCACCCGTGCGCCGACATCGCGCGACGTCGACGATGCACCGGCGCCCTGGGGTCGGGCGTTCTCGTGGTCGGCCGCGGGCACCACGATCGCGAACACCGGCGGCCGTCGCGACGTGAGTTCGAGTCGTCCGCCGTCGGCCTCGACGAGTGCTCGGGCGAGTGAGAGTCCGACACCGTTGCCCGCGCCGCCGGAGAACCCTCGGCGGAAGATGTCGGTCGCCACGTCGTCGGCGACGCCGGGGCCCTCGTCGGACACGGTGATGCGCAACATGTCGCCTTTGAGGTCGCTGACGGAGATTCGACACTCCCCGCTGCCGTGCTGTAGCGCGTTGTCGACGAGCACGCTGACCGCTTCCCGCAGCCGACCGGGACCGGCGCTGCGCGCAATCGCGTCGCCGGAGAATGATGCGGCCAACGTGCGGCCCTCGGCGGTGAAGGCCTGATCGAAGTCACCGACAAGGGTCATGATCAGCGACGACACGTCGATGCTGTGGGGTTGTACCGGTTCGTCGCGTGAGGCCGCAACGAGTTCGTCGAGTTCCGCGGCGAGACGCTCAACCTGCCCGAGCGCGGCTTCGGCCTCGCTCACGACGGCCGGATCGTCGTGCAGCGAGAGTTCGTCGAGTCGCAGTTGGATCGCGGTGAGGCGCGATCGAATCTGATGCGAGACATCGCCGACGATCTCGCCCTCGCGTTCGAGCCGCAGTGCGATCTCGGCGTTCGCGTCGCCCAGCGCGCGCGAGACGCGGTCGAGCTCGTCGATACCGTAGGTCTTCCACCGCGACCGGAAGTCGCCGCGAGCCATGGCCTCCGAACGGTCGGCGAGGTCGATGAGAGGGTCGGCGATGCGCCCGGCCGTCACCGCAGCCGCGACGGTGCCGGCGGCCATCGATCCCGCGACCACGAGGCAGACGATGCCGACAGCGGCGAGTTGGTCGCTGCGGACGCTGTCCATCGGGATCTCGAGAATCAACGTGCCCGCAGCGCCGAGGCCGATCGAATCCGACATCGTCGCGCCGGTGATGTCGGCGCCGATCGACGTGATGGCCCGCCTACCGTTGGCGTCCTGATAGCGCAGGGTGAGCCTGCCGTCCTCGGGAAGCATGAGCCGAATCGACTCCGAGTCGATGGCCGCGTTGTTGAGGTGTTCGCCCATCTCCGCCTGGCGGATGATCTGATCGGAGATCGTCTTCAGACGCGAATCCATCAACTGGTGCGCGCTGTCGGCCACCCACCACCATGCGATGACGCTGAGCGGGATTCCCAGCAGCGCGCCGACCGCCATGAGCATGGCGATCATCGTGTAGAGGATTCGACGGCGCACTGGAAGGTCTCTCCCTAGGCGTCGAACCGAAAGCCGACGCCGCGCACCGTCACGATGTGGCGCGGTCGGTCGTGACGGTCGTCGCCGATCTTGCGACGCAACCAGGAGATGTGCATGTCGAGGGTCTTCGACGAACGCAGGTCCGCAGAACCCCACACCTCGGTCAGGATCTCGTCGCGCGACACCACCTCACCGGCACGCTCCATGAGGAAGCGCAGCAGATCGAACTCGCGGTTCGCGAGCACCAGGTCTTCTCCGTTGACGAGCACCCGCCGCCCGCGCGCGTCGAGTTGGACGTCGCCGCCGGTGAGCACGACGTCGACGGTCTGCCGTCGCCGCAGCAGCGCGCGCACCCGCGCGAGCAGTTCGGCCAACCGGAAGGGCTTGCCCACGTAGTCGTCGGCGCCCGCGTCGAGTCCGACGACGAAATCGACCTCGTCGGTGCGCGCGGTCAGCATCAACACCGCGAGCTCGGGACGTTCGACGCGCACGCGCCGACACACCTCGAGTCCGTCGATCTCCGGAAGCCCGAGGTCGAGGATGAGCAACTCATAGCGTTGATCGCGGGCCTGCTCGAGCGCAGCCGATCCCGTCCCGACGACGTCGCATCCGTAGCCCTCGCGGGCGAGCGCACGCGCCAGCGGTTCGGCGATCGCCGCGTCGTCTTCTGCCAGCAATACGTCCGTCATCGCCTGTCGACCTCCACGCGGCGAGAGTACGCGGAGTCGCCGTCGTGTCGGCGACCCTCGTGTCTGTCGGCCAGGTCAAAGCGGTCGCCGAAGTCATCCTCGTGTTCGTCGAGCACCTCGTGATACAGCAGCGAATGCACCCGTTCGACCTGCGGCACGTCGTCGAACAGGAGCGGTTCATCGGACGCCGACTCGATGACCAGGGTGCCGGTGCGCAGCATGCGGTCGAGGAGTCCGTGTCGAAATTCGACGGTGTTGATCCGTCGGATGGGAATGTCGATACCCGAGCGGGTGAGCACTCCCCTGCGGAAGATCACGCGACGGTCGGTGAGTACGAAGTGAGTCGATTTCCATGCGATGAGCGGACGGACGAAGAACCAGACCGCGGCAGCGACCCAGCACGCCGCGACAACGATGTTGAGAATCAGCGCGAGCGTCGTGTTCATCGTCGACGCCCCGATCGCCCCCGCCGCGAGTCCTGCGAGTCCTGTGCACACGACGAAGATCGAGAACGGGCCGATCAGACACTTCCAGTGCGGGTGGTGATGCACGACGACGCGCTCACCACTCGCGAGGTTGTCCCTGGGAAACGACATGAATCTCAGCATATCCGCAGATGAACGGGCGGTCGGTCAACCCGGCCCGGCTCCTGGCGCCCGCTCGGTAGACTGCGTGCACACGACGCGCAACAGGTCAGGAGAACCATGAGCTACCGCGACCCCCGCGATCAGGATCCCAGGGATCAGGGAACGGCGCGCTACGAGACCGGCTACTCGCCGCAGTCGCGTGCATACAGCCAGCCGACCGATCGGTACCAGCAGTACGGCAATCAGCAGCCCGCCGACCCTCGCTATGACACCGGCCAGTACGACCCGAGATACGCCGCCGCGGGCTCGTACGGGAATCAGCCCAAGCAGCGTCAACGACCGAACATCAACGCGGGTCTCTACGCGGGCGGCGTCGTGATGACGGGCGTCGTGACCGGCCTGGCCGCCTGGCTGGTGGCGTGGATCATCCGGGCCATCGCCCAGCGCGTCAACGAGGCGGGCAATCTCGGCGTCTGGAATCCACTCGCGCAGGACGAGTATTGGTTCGCGATCACCGGATTCCTGTGCGCACTCGCGGGCGGCGCCCTCTGGTACGTCCTCTACCTGACGACCCCGTCGCCCAACCAGTTCTACCGCTGGATCGTCGGGCTACTGATCGCCGCAGCGGTGATCATCCCGCTTGTGCTGTCGGCGCAGATATCCACCGGGATCGGTACGGCCGTCGTCCATCTCGTCATCGGACTCCCTGTACTGTCGCTTATTCCCGCCATGGGCGAGAAGAGCATCCAGCGCTGAACCCGTGAGCGCTGAACCCCGTGTGCGCTGAACCCCGCAGGCACTGTCGGAATTGTGCTCAGTCCTGCGCGGGACGCAGGTGCAGCACGTCGCCCGCGGCGGCCGTGAATTTCTGGCCATCATCGGTGCGCACTGTGATCCGCCCCTGCTCATCGATGTCGTCGGCGACGCCCTCGACGTCACGGTCCCCCGGCAGCGAGAGCCGAACACGACGCCCGAGCGTGTCGCAGCGATCTCGATAACGTCGCGCGACCTCGGCGATGTCGTCGGGCCACGGCGCGTCGGCCAGCGCCCGCAGGTACTCCGCCACCAGTGCGGCAACGTCGACCGGGCGGCCGCTTTCCACCCGCAGGCTCGTGGCCGTCGGCACCGGAAGCTCGTCGGCGGTCATGCCGGTGTTGATTCCGATCCCGACCACCACCACCCCGCCCGTCGACGCCGGGATGTACTCGGCGAGGATGCCCGCCACCTTTTTCCCGTCGACGAGCACGTCGTTGGGCCACTTGAGTGTGGGGCGTACACCCGTTGCCGACTCGATGGCCGACGCCGCGGCCACCCCTGTCGCCAGCGACAACCAGCCCAGCTGCTCGGTCTGATCGCCCGCGTCGAGCGCCACCGAGATGGCCACCTGTCCTCCCGCGGGAGCCGACCACACCCGCGCGTGCCTGCCGCGCCCCGACGTCTGGTCGGTGGTGATGCGCACCGTTCCGACGATCCCCGGCTCCCCCGCACGCGCTGCGAGGTCGGCGTTGGTCGACCCCGTCGACTCGACGACCTCGATCGTCGACCCCACACCGTTTGCGGGCGAGCCGTAGCGTTCCACGATGGCAGCGCGCAACGCGTCGGCGTCGTCAGATGGTCGGGAATCCTGTGGTGTCTGCTCGTCGCTCACAGGTATCGAGATTAGTCACCCGAGCAGTGTCGTCATGGCACACTTCGACACCTCGACGTGGCACCGATCACGAGAAAGATGAGGGCGGTCTCATATTGGGGTGGTTGACGCGGGCTACCGAGCGCTCGATAGCATCGGCTGTTATGACCTCTGCGCCGCAGCAGCCCGACGCTGCTCCAGACATTCACACCACCGCAGGCAAACTCGCCGACCTGCGCGAGCGTCTCGACGAGACGTTGCATCCGGTCGGTGAGGCCGCCATCGAGAAGATCCACGACAAGGGCAGACTCACCGCCCGCGAGCGCATCACCCATCTTCTCGACGAGGGGTCGTTCGTCGAACTCGACGCGCTCGCCCGTCATCGCAGCACCAACTTCGGTCTCGCAGAACGCCGCCCCGTCGGCGACGGTGTCGTGACCGGGTACGGCACCGTCGACGGCCGCGAGGTCTGTGTCTTCAGCCAGGATGTCACCGTCTTCGGCGGCAGCCTCGGCGAGGTCTACGGCGAGAAGATCGTCAAGGTCATGGACCTCGCGATCAAGACCGGCCGCCCACTGATCGGCATCAACGAGGGTGCGGGCGCCCGCATCCAGGAGGGCGTGGTCTCCCTCGGTCTCTATGCCGACATCTTCTATCGCAATGTGCGCGCATCCGGCGTGATCCCCCAGATCTCGCTGATCATGGGACCTGCTGCCGGCGGCCACGTCTACTCGCCCGCGCTGACCGACTTCGTCGTGATGGTCGACCAGCAGAGCCAGATGTTCATCACCGGTCCCGACGTCATCAAGACGGTCACCGGTGAGGACGTGACGATGGAGGCGCTCGGCGGCGCCAACACCCACATGACCAAGTCGGGTGTGGCCCACTACGTGGCGTCTGACGAGGAAGACGCACTCGAGTACGTCCGCGACCTGCTCGCCTACCTGCCGAGCAATAACCGCGCAGATCCGCCACGGCTGCCCGTCGACGAACCCGCCGCCGGTTCGATCGAGGACACCCTCACCGACGAGGATCTCGAACTCGACACGCTCATCCCCGACTCACCCAACCAGCCGTACGACATGCACGAGGTCATCCGGCGCATCCTCGACGACGACGAGTTCCTCGAGGTGCAGGCCGAGTACGCGACCAACATCCTCGTCGGCTTCGGCCGGGTCGACGGACGCAGCGTCGGCATCGTCGCCAACCAGCCGACCCAGTTCGCGGGCTGCCTCGACATCAACGCATCGGAGAAAGCCGCGCGTTTCGTGCGCACCTGCGACGCGTTCAACGTCCCGATCGTGACCCTCGTCGACGTTCCCGGCTTCCTCCCCGGCACCGACCAGGAATACAACGGCATCATCCGTCGTGGGGCCAAGCTGCTCTACGCCTACGGCGAGGCGACCGTCGGCAAGATCACCGTCATCACCCGCAAGGCGTACGGCGGTGCGTATGACGTCATGGGTTCCAAGCACATGGGTGCCGACGTCAACCTTGCGTGGCCGACCGCTCAGATCGCCGTGATGGGCGCATCGGGAGCCGTCGGATTCGTTTATCGTGCGCGCCTCAAGGAGGCCGCGGCCAACGGCGAGGACGTCGACGCGCTGCGCCTCCAACTGCAGGAGGAGTACGAGGACACGCTGGTCAACCCCTACGTCGCCGCCGAGCGTGGCTACGTCGATGCGGTCATCCCGCCGAGCCACACACGCGGCCAGATCGCGACCGCACTCAAGCTCCTCGAGCGCAAGGTCGTCAACGTACCACCCAAGAAGCATGGGAACATTCCGCTGTGAGCTCACCTGACGACAACACGCCTGCCGACGCCGAAGCCGGGCAGCAATCGGCCCGCTCCGTGTTGCGTGTCGTGAAGGGCAATCCGACCGACGAGGACGTCGCAGTTCTGGTGGCACTGCTCGCCACCGGTGGCGGTGGCGCTCCGGAACCGCACAGCGCGGAGCCGCGCAACGACTGGGGCCGTCCGATCGACCGCCTCCGTCCTGTGTGTGGTTCGGCGTCGTCGTTCCTGCGCTTCTGACGGGAACGCCGACGTGTCCAGCGAGGAGTCCGACGCGACCCGAGCCGGTCGACGCTACGAGGTGATCCTCGGCTCGGCGTCGCCCGCGCGCCTGACGGTGCTGCGTCATGCGGGTCTCGACCCGAGAGTCGTCGTAGCCGACGTCGACGAGGACCACCTCCTCGAAACCATGGCTGCCGAGAATCCGGGCGACGCCGTGACGCGACTGGCCGAAGCGAAGGCCGACTCGGTGATCGCGACCCTGTTGGCCGAACGCATCGACCACGCCGCCACCGACGACGCGCAGACCCTCCCCGACCTCGTGGTGCTCACGTGCGACTCGATGCTCCTGTATCGAGGCACGCTGACGGGTAAACCACACTCTGCGCAGGTGGCGATCGAGCAGTGGAAGCGAGTGCGCGGCGACGAGGCCCAGCTCGTGACGGGCCACTGCGTGGCGCACATCAGCGGACTCGATGTGGTCGGACGTTCGGCGGAGTCCGCGTCGACGGTGGTCCGGTTCGCCGACGTCGACGACGACGAGATCGAGGCGTATGTGTCGACGGGCGAACCGCTCGAGGTCGCGGGCGCGTTCACGCTCGACGGCCGTGGCGGGTGGTTCATCGCGGGTATCGAGGGCGACCCGTCGTCGGTGATCGGCATAGGACTGCCCACCGTCCGTCACCTTCTGCGCCGACTGGACATCCCGGTCGCGGCCCTGTGGTCTCCCAACGCGTCTTCCTAGCACCCGCGCCGGACTGATATCCGGGCACGAGTCGTCCCCGACACGAGTGCCCCAAACGTGTCTAGGTCGTCACAAAACGACTGGTGAACCGCGCCCGCCCAACCGTGCGGACGGAGTGTTGTCGACTAGGCTGAATTTCGCCGTCCTGCGCCGCCCGCGCCGTGGCCCGATCCGAGCTGGAGAATCTCACCGTGACTGTGGAAACCGATCCGAACCCGGCCTTCGCCGGTTACGCGCACCCTGAGCGTCTGGTCACCACGCAGTGGCTGTCCGCGCATCTGGGGGCCAAGGGTCTCAAGATCATCGAGTCCGACGAAGACGTCCTGCTCTACGACATCGGTCACATCCCGACCGCACAGAAGGTCGACTGGCACCTTCACCTCAACGATCAGGTGGTGCGCGACTACATCGACGGCGAGCAGTTCGCAGAGTTGATGCGCAGCAAGGGAATCGAACGCGACGACACCATCGTCATCTACGGCGACAAGAGCAACTGGTGGGCCGCGTACGCACTGTGGGTCTTCACGTTGTTCGGTCACGAGGACGTTCGCCTACTCGACGGCGGTCGCGACGCATGGATGTCGGAGGATCGCGACACCTCCTTCGACGTCCCCGAGTACCCGCGGTCGGACTACCCCGTCGTCGAGCGCGACGACTCGCTGATCCGCGCCTTCGAGGCCGATGTACGCGACTCCCTCGGCACCGAGCCGCTGGTCGACGTGCGCTCGCCACAGGAGTACACCGGCGAACGCACCCACATGCCCGACTACCCCGAAGAGGGTGCGCTGCGCGGTGGCCACATCCCGACGGCGATCTCTATCCCGTGGGCCAAGGCCGCACGCGCCGACAGCCGATTCCGCTCACGTGCCGAACTCGACGAGATCTACGGCGACCTCGACCCCGTAACCCCGACCATCGCGTACTGCCGCATCGGCGAGCGGTCGAGCCACACCTGGTTCGTGCTGACCCATCTCCTCGGATTCACACACGTGCGCAATTACGACGGGTCGTGGACCGAGTGGGGTAACGCCGTGCGCGTCCCCATCGCGGTCGGCGAAGAACCCGGCGACGCACCCGCATAGGAGTCCCGATGGGCACACTCCCCGCATCCCTCGCCGAGATCGTCGACGACTTTGCCGCACTTGGCGATTCGGACAAGGTGACACTCCTGCTCGAGTTCGCGGGCGAACTCCCCGCACTCCCCGACGACCTCGCGACCGAGGCGATGGAACCGGTACCGGAGTGCCAATCTCCGGTGTTCTTATCGGTCGACGCCGCCGACGCCGACGCCGTGAGGCTCTATTTCAGCGCCCCGCCGGAGGCCCCGACGACCCGCGGTTTCGCGTCCATCCTCGCCCAGGGGCTCGACGGCGAATCCGCCGACGCAATCCTCGCTGTGCCCGGCGACTTCTACCACGACCTCGGACTCGACGCCGCGGTCAGTCCACTGCGTCTTCGCGGTATGGCCGGGATGCTCGGCCGGGTGAAGAGCCAGGTACGCAGTCAGACCGGCCATCAGTGAAGTTCATCCAGATCCTCGAGGAGCCGATCGAACCGGGCGGTCTCGTCAAGTGGGTTCCTTCTGTTCCCGGCGGACTCGGAGGCTGGCTCGACGACACGCGGCTGACCTCACACAACCACGAGCAACATCTGCGTGACGCGTTCGACTACCGCGTGCGCACCCGCAAGGAGGGCGGTCGCGAGTCGTGGCTCGGACTGTCGATCCACTTCGACGAACCGCTCTCGATTCCCGCTATCCGCGCCGCGCTGTCGCAGTGGATCGATCGCCACGAGGTACTGCGCAGCCACGTCATCATCAAGGCCGACGGTCTGCACAGGTTGAGCACGCCGCCGGGCACCGTCCGACTGAAGATGGGCCGAATCGGGTGGTATTCCGAGTCCGGTCCGCTCCTCGAACAGATCGCGGGCGCCTTCGACCGCGCGACCGCGCCGATGCAATGGCCCGCCTACATGTTCGCCACCGTCGGCCGCGAATCGTCGTTCACGCTGCTGTTCGCCGCCGACCACTCGTTGGTCGACGGCTACTCGTTGATCATGGCCCAGCACGAGCTGATCACGCTCTATCGAGCCGCACGCGACCGCACCGACCCCGCACTGCCCGAGGTCGGTAGTTATGTCGACTTCAGCGCCCAGGAGCGTCGACTCGCCGACCAGACGGGAGCCGACCATCCCAGCGTGTCCACCTGGACGTCGTTTCTGAAGACAGGCGCAGGCGACATGCCTGCGTTCCAGACACCAGCGGCGAACACCGCCGTCGACGAGCCGCCCGATCCCGCTGTCGACGTCCCGCAGGAGTCGCTGTCGGGTGTGATCGTCGACGACGACTCGGCGAACCGCTTCACGGCGGTGTGCTCGGAGGCCGGCGGCACGCTCACCGCCGGGATACTCGCCGCGTTCGCGATCGTCCATCACCGTCGCACCGGTGATCGAGAGTTCCGCTGCGTCCTGCCGCGGCACACACGAAACGAGCAGCGATGGCTCACCGCGCTGGGGTGGTTCGTCGCCGTCGCCCCCTTCTGCCTCGACATGTCGGATTCGCCCACCTTCGACCAAGCGGTGTCCCGCGCGACCGAAGAGCTCAAACGCGCACGTCAGGGCGCATCGCTGCCCTTCCTGCGTGTTGCGGATCTCATCGGCTATCGGGGTGAACCGCAGTTCGTCATCTCGTTCATCGACACGCGCTACGCTCCCGGCGCCGCCGAGGCCGACAGCGGCCGCGCCACGGTGATCAGAAGCCACAGTTACGCGCGCAACGAAGTCTTCATCTGGATCAACCGCACACCGTCAGGTATGCGCTTCTCGGCACGATTCCCCCGAGAAAGCCATGTCGGCGAGGTCGTCGGCCCCACGCTGATCGCCGACCCCGAAGCACGTACTGCGCCGGGTGTGATCGCGCGCGAGGAGGGTCCGGTGCACGCCTACCTGCATAATTTCGCCGAGTTCGTCCGGTCCGTCGGTGACGCAAGCACATTCGGTTCCACGGTGTGACCCCGACCGCAACCGAACGATTGCTCGGTGGGCTAGGGTGAACCGCGGAACCCACCCGATAGACTCGAGTGGTTGACGTCGCCCAGGTGACACCCGCCAGGTGAGAGCACAGTCAACGTGACAACACCGCCCAGGCGTGACACCGGTACGACGAAGCCGCACGATCAACAACGAGTGGTGAGACGAGGGGGACGTCGCACACCGGCGGCAGCACCCCGTGAAGACAGCTCAGCACAGAGCCAGGCCCAGGAGATCAAGCAAGTGCCCAGTGAACAAGCGCCCAACTCCACGATCAGCTCCAACTCGACGATCAACAAGGTCCTGATCGCCAATCGAGGAGAGATCGCGGTCCGCGTCATCCGCGCCGCGCGCGACGCCGGAATCCCCAGTGTCGCGGTCTACGCGGAACCCGACGCGAACGCCAAGTTCGTGAAGCTCGCCGACGAGGCCTTCGCCCTCGGCGGTCAGACCTCCGCAGAGTCGTACCTGGTCTTCGACAAGATCCTCGACGCCGCCGCGAAGTCGGGCGCCAACGCCATCCACCCCGGCTACGGGTTCCTGTCCGAGAACGCCGATTTCGCCCAGGCAGTGCTCGACGCCGGTCTCATCTGGATCGGACCGTCACCGCAGTCGATCCGCGACCTCGGCGACAAGGTCACCGCGCGCCACATCGCACTGAAGGCCGACGCCCCGATGGCTCCGGGCACCAAGGACCCGGTCAAGAACGCCGACGAGGTCGTCGCATTCGCCGAGGAGTACGGCGTGCCGGTCGCGATCAAGGCGGCGTTCGGCGGCGGTGGCCGCGGCATGAAGGTGGCCTACACCATTGCGGAGATCCCCGAGCTGTTCGAGTCGGCCACCCGTGAGGCCATCTCCGCGTTCGGTCGCGGCGAATGCTTCGTCGAGCGCTACCTCGACAAAGCGCGCCACGTCGAGGCGCAGGTCATCGCCGATCAGCACGGCAACGTGATCGTCGCCGGTACCCGCGACTGCTCGCTGCAGCGTCGTTTCCAGAAGCTCGTCGAGGAGGCACCCGCACCGTTCCTCACCGACGAACAGCGCAACCGCATCCACTCGTCGGCGAAGGCCATCTGCCGCGAGGCCGGTTACTACGGTGCGGGCACCGTCGAATTCCTCGTCGGCAACGACGGCCTGGTCTCGTTCCTCGAGGTCAACACCCGCCTGCAGGTCGAGCACCCGGTCACCGAGGAGACGTCGGGCATCGACCTCGTCCGCCAGCAGTTCCGCATCGCCAACGGCGAGAAGCTCGAGTTCTCCGAAGACCCCGCACCGCGCGGACATTCCATCGAGTTCCGGATCAACGGCGAAGACCCCGGCCGCAACTTCCTGCCCGCCCCCGGCCCGATCACGGTCTACAAGGAGCCATCGGGTCCCGGTGTGCGCGTCGACTCCGGCGTCGAGCAGGGCGACGTCATCGGCGGACAGTTCGATTCGATGCTCGCCAAGCTCATCGTCACCGGCGAGAACCGCGAGCAGGCACTCGAGCGTGCGCGCCGCGCCCTCGACGAGTTCGAGGTCGAGGGACTCGCAACGGTCCTCCCCTTCGACCGTCACATCGTCACCAACCCCGCGTTCGTCGGCCACACCGATGAGAACGGCGTCGAGACGTTCGACGTCTACACCAAGTGGATCGAGACCGACTGGGACAACCCGATCGAGCCCTACACCGGTGGCGCAGCCATCGAAGAGGACGATTCGGCGCCGCGCCAGAACGTGGTCGTCGAGGTCGGTGGCCGCCGCGTCGAGGTCTCACTGCCCGGCGACCTCGCTCTCGGCGGAGGGTCGTCGAGCAATGGCGTTGTCCGCAAGAAGCCGAAGCCGCGCACTCGCAGCAAGGGTGCCGGTGCTGCCGCGTCCGGCGACTCGGTTGCCGCGCCCATGCAGGGCACCGTCGTCAAGATTGCCGTCGAGGAGGGCCAGGAGGTCTCCGCAGGCGACCTCGTCGTGGTGCTTGAGGCGATGAAGATGGAGAACCCGGTGACCGCGCACAAGGACGGTGTCGTGACCGGCCTCGCCATCGAGGCGGGCGCAGCCGTCACCCAGGGCACCGTGCTGCTCGAGATCAAGTAGCCACCCACCATCCATCCAGTCGGGGGGGGGGGGGGGGGGGGGGGGGGCGGGGGGGGGGGGGGGGGGGCGGGGGCGGGGGGGGGGGGGGGGGGGGGGGGGGGGGGGGGGGGGGGGGGGGGGGGGGG
>NZ_LZTC01000090.1:0-71985 GCF_001665905.1 Gordonia sp. 852002-50395_SCH5434458 | reverse complement strand
CTTCGTGTGGACGAAACCGGTCGAGGAGATTCTCAAGAAAGCTCAACCGAAAACCAACTAACGAAACGCGACACTAGCGTCAGCAGCACAACGTGTATGCCCGCTGCGGTGATGAGCGCGACCCGTTGCCGACGAATGCTCATCGCGAGGAGATAGGCGACGATGAGCCCGGTGACGGCGTATCCCGTCAGCACGTCGAACTCGGTGAAGAGGAAGTAGTTCACGGTGCCGTCGATGAAGAGCAGGATGGCGCGCCAGTAGTACTTGCCGGGCCACCTGTGCCCGCGTCTGGCCGCGGAGCGTTGCTGGATGGCGAGCCCGACGCCGAACATGATGGTGAGCAATCCCAAGAACTTGCCCTGGGTGATCTGCTGCAGCACGGACTGCACGGTGCCCCAGGTGCCCGACGCCTCGTTGGCGCCCAGGATGTAGCCGATCAGGCCGTCGACATTGGTGAAGATCCAGATGTTCGTGCCGAGGGTTCCCAGGATTGCGATGCCGCGCAGGACGTCGAGGGAGACGTGTCGTCGTGTGTCGCCCATGCTGTGCTCCAGTCGTCGGAGTAGGTGATACGAGTGTGCTACCAAGGCTTAGTGGCTTAGCTAACACGAGTGAGCTAGCATAAGTCAATGCCCAAGCTGATCGACCACACCGAGAGGCGCTCCGAAATAGCTGAGGCGCTATGGCGGATTGCGTTGCGGGAAGGGGTATCTGGCGTTTCGATTCGCGAGGTTGCCGCCGAGGCGGGCATCTCTGCGGGTTCGCTGCGTCATGTATTCGCCGACAAGGAGGAGTTGCTCGAATTCTCCATGCGGTTGATCTACGACCGCGTCGCGGCACGGATTCAGGATCGGGCACGCATCCGCGATCCGCTGCGCCGTGCCGATGCCATCCTGGCCGAGCTACTGCCGTTCGACGACAATCGGCGCGTCGAGATGCATGTGAACCTCGCGATGGTGACGGAGTCTGTGGCCCATCCCGGCCTGGCGACTGCGGCGGTGGAGGCACACGAGGGTCTGCGCGCACTCTGCGTGCGGGTGCTCTCAGATCTGCGCGAACATGGTCTCGTCGACAGCGATCGCGATCTGGACGCTGAAGCCCTACGACTGCACGCCCTCATCGATGGCCTCGCCATGCACCTCCTGCTCGCGGGCACCGATTCCCGAGATCAGACCCGCGCCGCGGTGAGCGAGCATCTCGCCTCGCTCAAGCACCCGCAAACGCCCTGAGGCGTGGCGAGGCGGCCCTGCACGGCACCCCTGTGACCAGTCGTTTTGTCCTGACGCGAGTCGATACGCTAGAGTCAGCGTTCGGTTCTGGTGCTGTTCGCGGCGCCCGGATCACGAGCAATCCCCCATAGCTCAATTGGCAGAGCATTCGACTGTTAATCGAACGGTTACTGGTTCGAGTCCAGTTGGGGGAGCAGAGTTAGAGCAGGTCAGGCCCGGTATCCGCCGGGCCTTTCTTGTTTTTGGGGCCATAACCCCCTTTTTTGTCCCCCGGCACCGCGGGATTCGACCAAAGACCCTGGCACCGGCGTTGTGCTCGTTCTAACGTAGATCGCGACCAAGCTTCCGTCGAAGCGCGACGGAACTGTCGAGGAGGTCAACGCCATGTCAGCGCATTCACCGCTCTTCTACGTCCTTCCCGGTCTGGCAATCGCAATGGGACTCATCTTCGCCGCGGCAGGTATCGGCGACATCGCCAACTACGGTGGCGGGGTCGCCGCATGGCTGTACACGATCTTCGGCTTGGCGGTCGTGGTCGTCGGGGCCGGCGTGGTCGCAGTCGGCAAGGGCGGTTCGTCGGAGTAGCGTCCCGCCCGGCGGGAATTTTGCGGGTGTCCGATTTGCTAGTATGGACATAGTCAATGCTGACACCCGGACGAGGCGCGCCGTACCCGGCCAGCGACAAGACGGCGCTCGGAGGTTCGACGTCTCGTGTCGTGGATCGTGTTGATCATTTCTGGTGTGCTGGAAGCTGTCTGGGCTACTGCTCTCGGCAAGTCCCAGGGGTTCACCCAAATTGTTCCCACAATTACTTTTGCCGTTGCGCTGATCGGATCGATGGCCGGTCTGGCTTATGCGTTGCGGGAGTTGCCAACTGGCACCGCTTACGCGATCTGGGTGGGCATCGGTGCCGCGCTGACAGTCACATACGCGATGGTGACCGGCGCGGAATCGGCGTCACTTGTCAAGGCGGGCTTGATCTTTCTCATCATCGTCGCAGTGGTCGGGCTCAAGCTCGCCCACTGAGTGCTGGTCCGCCCAGCTGGGTGCCGACGCTCGGCGAAGGAAATCACTAGCCTCGGGTTCATGGCGATGAACAAAGAAGAACGGCAAGCATTTCTCGCGCAGCCGCACATCGGCGCGCTCTCGATAGAGGCGGGTGCCGACCGCGCGCCTCTGGTGGTGCCGATCTGGTACCAGTACAGTCCCGGCGGCGACCTGTGGTTTCTGACAGGTGCGGAGTCACGCAAGATCTCGCTACTGCGTGCTGCGGGGCGCTGCACGGTGATGGCCGAGGTGCTGTCTCCGACGATCGCGTACGCCGCGGCGTCGGGTCCGGTGATCGATATCGTCGACGGAACCAAGGACGATCTCACCGAGATGGCCGCGCGGTATCTGCCTGCCGACAAAGTCGCGGGCTACGTCGAGTTCGCCTCCTCCGAGCACGGTTCACAAACGAAAGTCGTTGTGCGGCCGCAGCAGTGGGTCGCTTCAGACCTGGGTTCGATCTGAGTCGGTCGTACCCCAGATGCCGCTTTGTTCGAGGTGGTGCGTCAAACGTGCTGCGCCATCGATGAACTGGCGACGCGTCTGCACCACTGCCTCGTCGATGTCGCCCGACCGGTAGGCGTCGACCAGCCGTTCATGGCTGTCGACCGCCGTGTGGCCCCACTCGGGGTCGTTGGCATAGAGCCGCGCCGGTGTGTAACGAGTGGCCGCGAGGAGGAACCATGCCAACTTCGTGCCTCCCGCGATGACGTTGTGCGCGCGGTGGAATTCGAACTCGGCCTCGATGACGCCGTCGTCGTCGCCACTCGCGACAGCCGCGCGCAGTCGTCGTGTCCACCACTGCAATTCGTCGAGATCGTCGGATGTCACGGCGGCTGCGGTGCGCAGCGCGATCCGCACCGCGATCTCGCCCTGCAACCAGAACAGGTCGTCGACGTCGACGCGGTCCAGCGTGCCCACACGGTATCCACGGTGCGGCTCGAGGTCGACCATGCCCTCGCCACGCAGGGTCAGCAGCGCCTCGCGCACGGGGGTCACGCTGACACCCAACTCGGCCGCGACGTCGTCGAGTCTGATGAACTCACCCGGCCTGATGTCGGCCGTCATGATGCGGTGTCGCAGGTGTGCGGCGACCTCTTCGGACAGTTGAGGGCGCCGAGGAATCCGCCGCGGCGCCCTCGACCCGTCAGAGTCCGAAGGTCTTGCCGATGATGTCGCGCTGGATCTCATTCGTGCCACCGTAGACCGTCGAGATGATCGCACCACGCATCAAGCGCTCGGCGTCGAATTCCGTTGCGTAGCCGTAGCCGCCCATCATCTGCATGGCATCGATGGTCATGCGCTTGGAGGTTTCGGTGGCTTTGAGTTTCGCCATCGACGCCTCGCGGGGGAAGAGTTTTGTGGGGTTGTCGTCCGCGAGTTGAGCCACCGAATAGACGAGTTGCTTGGTGCACTCGATCTCGGTCGCGAGATCGGCCATGCGATGCCGCAGAACCTGGAACGACCCGATGGGACGTCCGAACTGTTTGCGCTCGGTGATGAACGCCAGGGTGTCGGCGAATGAGCGCTCGGCCACACCGAGTTGCATCGCTGCGAGGATGAGTCGCTCGGTGTTGAGTCCGGCCATCAGTTGATTCCAGCCATTGCCGACCTCGCCGACGACCGCGGAGTCGGGCACCCGACAGTCTGTGAAGTAGAGATCGTTGACCTCGCGACCGCCGAGCGTGTCGATGCCCTTGATCTCCAAACCCGGTGTGTTGGCGGGGATGTGGAACTGCGTGATTCCCTCGTGCTTCTTGCCGGTGGTCGACGTACGGGCAATCAGCAAGATCGATCGCGCGAAGTGCGCATTGGAGCACCAGGTCTTCTGTCCGTTGATGACCCACCCGCCGTCGACCTTCTCGGCACGGCAGGTGAGGTTGGCGACGTCGGAACCCGCCTCGGGCTCTGACATCGAGATCGAGAGCGCGTCACCGTTGACGACGCCGGTCAGGACTTCCTTCTTGAGCTGGTCGTCGGCGAACCGGTTGTAGGCCAGGGCGGTGATGAAGGTGGGGCCGATCCCGCCGATGGGTGCCATGCCACGCATCGCTTCTTCGAGCAGGATGCACATCTCGACGTTGCCCGCGCCCGACCCGCCGTAGGTTTCGGGCAGCATGATGCCGGCCCAGCCGAGGTCGGCCATCTTCTGGTAGAGCTCGCGCGAGTGCAGCTCCGTCCCGTCCTTGGTGTAGCGATTGCGCTGGTCGCGGGTCCCGACCTCGCGCTGGCAGAAATCGGCGACCGACGTTGCGAATGCGCGCTGTTCTTCAGTGAAGTTCACTGCTGTCCTCTCGATTGGCGAAGCCTGTAGGCGACCTGGCCAAGATCATATATGTGATATGTCGGGCCGTGGTCTGGACCACACATTCGATGGCTAGATTGGTTGCCATGCCCAAATCGCGTATCCCGTCCGACGACGGCGTGCAGACCGACGTGGCGCGCACGTCGGGCGCCGACGTTTCGCCGCTCGACGGCGATGAGTTCCTCGCGGCGAATCGCAGTAGGCGTGAGCAGTTGCGCGCCGAGGCCGCCGACCGGGTGCCGCGCAAACTCGACACCACGAAGACCGGCGGCGCGCGAGCCGATGCAGAGGAGGCCGCCGGACGAGTGAAGCGACCGGTTCGTGGACGGGTACTCGTCGGAGTGCTGGCAGCGCTCGTGGTGGTTCTCGCGATCTCGACCGGAGTTCTCGCGTACCTGTACGCGCAGGCAGATCGCCGAGTGTCCGACGCCGGACCGTCGGATGCCGATCGCACAACGGTCCTCGACACCGCGCGTCGCTACGCCGTCGAGCTGACCACCTACGATCCCGCCGACTACGGCGATCTCGATCGTCGAATCACGCAGATATCCACCCCGGAGTTCGGTAAGACCTACATCGCGTCGTCGCAGGATGCGCGCAAGGGCAACGCGAACGCCAAGGGAGTGTCGACGGCGAAGGCGCAGCGTGCGGGGATCGAATCGATGACTGCCGACCGTGCGGTGGTCCTCGTGGCTTTGGATCAGACGGTGAAGTCGTCGGAGATCGCCGCGCAGGTTCCCGACGGCATCCCGTACCAATCGCGTGTCGAGATCACGCTCGCCAAGCGGAACGGCACGTGGTTGCTCGACGATCTGGCGACCGTCTGACATCAGGCAGCCAGCACGTCAGCGCTGCTGTGGGCCCTGCTGGGGGCCTTCGAGAATGGCGCAGCCGATCGCGGTGACCTGCTCGGCGGTTGGTGGGCGGCGTAGTCGAAGCAGATCCGAGATGGCGTTCAGTGCCGCGTGCACGAGGAAGCGGGCCTGTCCACGACTGATCGCGTCGCCACGGTCGCGCGTGACCCACGCGGCCCACTCGTCGACGTTGGCGCGCTGCTGGCGTCGCAACGCACTGCGCTCCGACGGGGCCAGGTGTCCGATCTCGCTCAGGTATACCGTCACAAGTGCGGTGTCGCGCACGAAGAGTCGTACGTAGCGGGCAACGAGCGACTCGAGCGCTGCGCGGCTGGTCGTCGACGCCGCGAGTGCGTCGGAAGTGGCGGCACTGACGCGGTCGGACGCTCGCCAGAATGCAGCCGACAGTATCGCGGACTTGCTCTCGAAGTGGCGGTAGACGCCGGATGTGGGAACGCCTGCGGCAGCGGCGATCTCGTCGATCGTGACCTCTCGGAAGCCTCGTGCGGAGAAGAGCGAAATCGATTCGGTGAGTATGAGCTCGCGTTTCGACGCCGGCGCCAGCCCGGACGGCGGGCGCTGGACCGAGGCGTCGACGGCGAGCAGCGGCGCGACGTCGGCCAGTGAGAGCGCGGTTGCGACGAGTAGTCGGCGAATGTCGCGGTCTGCCAAGGCGGTCCGATGTGTGGTCGGACTTGCCACGACACTGATCATCGCCGCGACGAGAAGGTCTGCGTGTGGGCGGGGGATGTTCGGCCGTGCATCGAGAAGCGCTGCGCGGATTCGCCGATGCTGTTCCATTAGAACGACTTTCACCTTCGTGGCGTCATCGCCGTCGAGGTAGCGCTGATCCCAGCGGTAGAGGCCGCCGGTCCTGCGGTGGTCGATGGCCGACTGTGCGAGAGCGGTCAGTGCCGACTCGAGATCGCTCTGCGATGTCTCGAGCGCCTCGGCCAGCACGTCGGCGAGCAGTCCGGTGGCCTCGGCGAAGAGTGCGTATTTCGTCGGGAAGTGGCGGTAGAGCGCGGGGGCGGAGATGCCCACGAGGTCGGCGATCTCCTCGAGGCGCACCGCGTGGTATCCGCGGTCGCTGAACTCCTGTGCCGCGGTACGCAGAATCAGCGCTCGGCGGTCGGCGGGGCGTCGACGTGGCGGTCCGTCGATGTGTGTCGGAGGGTGGTCAGTCGAGGGCTGACTGCTCATCGGTCCAGAGTAGAGCGAGAGCGCCTTTGTCAGAGAACAAATTGATGAATCGTCTAAAACGTGTGGTAGCGGCGTCGTACGAGTTAGCTAAGTTAATCGCGATTCCTGTGGTCTACATCTCATCGGCATGTATGGTGGCGGCATGATCACGCGACCGGCGAGCGATGGGGTGGGCTGTGTCTGACAATCGGGCGACCGGGTCTGACAGTCGGGTGACTGGTGGCGCAGGGTCTGACGCCTCGATCGCTACCGGAATCAGGACCGAGGTCGACGATCGGGGGATCGCCCGCGTCACGATCGATCGTCCGGAACGGATGAACGCGCTCAACGGAGACGCCTCGAGCGCGCTGATCGACTTCCTCACCATCCGATGCTCCGCGGACGACATACGCGCGGTGATCATCGACGGCGCCGGGGGACACTTCAGCACCGGCGCCGATATTCGCGACATCGCTGCCCGGGCGTCGGAGAACGGCGGCATCGACGAGCGGAGTGCGGCATCCGTGATCGGCGGAGGGTCGGCGTTGGCTCGTGCCGTGCGCTCTGTCGAAGTCCCGGTTGTCGCGTCCGTCGACGGCGCCGCGGTCGGGATCGGTGCATCGCTGGCGTTCGCCTCCGACCTCATCTTCGCCACCCGACGTTCCTACTTTCTTCTGGCATTCACCAACATCGGACTCATGCCCGACGGCGGCGCGACCGCGACGGTGTCGGCCGCGATCGGTCGGGCGCGCGCCAACCGGCTGGTCCTTCTCGGTGAAAAGTTGCCTGCGCCAGAAGCATTCGACGCCGGCCTGATCAGCGGACTCGTCGACGACAGAACCGCGCTCGACGCCGAGATCGCCGGTGTCGCCAAGCGATTCGCGCAGAGTTCGACGCAGGCGTTGCGTCTGGCGAAAGCCGCGCTCGACGCCAACACGCTCGCGGGATTCGAGTCGGCCCTCGAACGGGAGACCAGTGGACAGACTCGACTGCTGCAATCTGATGAATTCCACGCGGCCATAGCCGCATTCACCACCGCACGCCGACAGTGACGTTGCGAACCAACGTCGAGAAATCCAAGGAGAGTTCCATGACCGCGACCGTCGCCTCGGGCCAAGACCTCAACACAGAACCGCTGCGGTCTCGCCGCAACCACTGGAACAACCAGGTCCGCAGGCATGCGCTGATGCAGCCAGACGCTCCCGCGCTCAAGTTCCTGGGTGAGACGACGACGTGGAAGCAACTCGACGAGCGCACCACTGCGTTCGCGGCGGCGCTGAGTCGTCGCGGCGTCGGTTTCGGCGACAGGGTGCTGATGATCCTGCTTAACCGCACCGAATACGTCGAAGCGATCCTGGGGGCCAACATCATTGGTGCCATCCCGGTGCCGGTGAACGTGCGGATGAGTCCCGCCGAGGTCGCCTACCTGGTGACCGACAGCGGTGCGCGAACGATCGTCACCGAGACGTTGCTCGCCCCACTCGCCGACGCGGTTGTCGCCGCAACAGGAGACGTCGATCAGGTGATCGTGGTGGGCGGCTCCGACAACACCGCCCACATCGACTACGCCGATCTCATCGCCGAAGACGCGTCCGACCTCCCGGAGATCGACATTCCGGAAGAGACCGTCGCGCTGATCATGTACACGTCGGGCACCACGGGAAAACCCAAGGGCGCCATGCTGACTCACACGAACATGCAGTCGCAGGCACTCACCTGCCTGCAGGCGCTGCACACCAGCCGTGACGACATCGGTGCCGGTGTTGCGCCGATGTTCCACATCGCCGGTATCGGAGCGATGGCGCCGCTGTTCTACATGGGCGCGACGTCGGTCATCCATCCGCTCGGCGCGTTCGACCCCGACCAGATGCTCGACATGTGCGAACGCGAGGCCATCACGTCGATCTTCCTGGTGCCCGCCCAGTGGCAGGCGGTTTGCGCGGCGCAGCAGGCACAACCACGCGACGTGAAGTTCCGCGTGATCAGTTGGGGTGCGGAACCCGCCTCGGACACCGTGCTGAACGCGATGAACGAGACGTTTCCCGACGCGCTCAACGTCGCGGTTTTCGGACAGACCGAAATGTCGCCCATCACTTGCGTTCTCGACGGCGCCGACGCGCTGCGCAAGATCGGGTCGATCGGCAAGGTGGTTCCGGCGGTCACCGCGCGCGTCGTCGACCCGATGATGAACGACGTCGCCGACGGCGAGGTCGGGGAGATCGTGTACCGCGGGTCGAACATGATGCTCGGGTATTGGCAGAACCCGCAGGGCACACAGGATGCGTTCCGCGGGGGCTGGTTCCACTCCGGCGACCTCGTGCGTCGCGACGACGAGGGTTTCCTCTACGTGGTCGACCGGGCGAAGGACATGATCATCTCGGGCGGCGAGAACATCTATTGCGCCGAGGTCGAGAACGTCCTCTACGGCCACCCGAGGATTGCCGAGGCGGCTGTGATCGGACGGGCCGATCCCAAGTGGGGTGAGGTGCCGGTCGCCGTGGTGGTGACGGTCGACGGCGCCGACCTCACCCTCGAGGAGATGGGGCCGTACCTCGACGAGAACCTGGCGCGGTTCAAGCAGCCCAAGGACATCGTTCTCGTCGAAGAACTACCTCGCAACGCGGGTGGCAAGGTCGTCAAGCCGCGTCTGCGCGAGAGCTACGGCAGCAAAGACGAGGGTCTGGCCAACTGATCTCGCCACAAAAGTAGAACACGTTCCATTTCCGACGAAAAGTGACTATCGTCTCAGTAGGGACGCCAGGCCGTGCCGGCACCAACGGCACGCTGCGCGTGTACGACAACAAGCGGAGGACATGAATGAAGACCAAGGGTGCGTTGCTGCGAGAACTGAACTCGCCGTGGGAGATCGAAGAAATTGAGATCGGCGAGCCCAGGGCGCACGAGATCAAGATCCGGATGGAAGCCGCCGGGATGTGCCACTCCGACCATCACCTGATGACCGGTGGTATCCCGCTGGGCGGCTTCCCGATTCTCGGCGGTCACGAGGGTGCGGGTGTCATCGAGGAACTCGGCGAGGGTGTCACCGATTTCGAGGTCGGCGACCACGTGGTCCTGTCCTTCATCCCGTCCTGCGGCAAGTGTCCGTCGTGTCGGTCGGGGCTGGCGAACCTGTGCGACCTCGGCGCGCTGCTCCTCCAGGGAGAAGCGGTGTCGGACCACACCTTCCGTATTCACACCGCGAAGGGTGAGAACGTCTATCCGATGACGCTGCTCGGTACCTTCTCGCCGTACATGGTGGTGCATGAGGCATCGGTGGTGAAGATCGACAACGACATCCCATTCGAGGTGGCGGCTCTCGTCGGTTGTGGCATTCCCACCGGCTACGGGTCGTCGACGCGTAGTGGCGATGTCCGACCGGGCGAAGACGTCGCGATCGTCGGTGTCGGCGGCGTCGGAACCGCGGCACTGCAGGGTGCGATGATCGCGGGAGCGCGCAACATCTTCGCGATCGACCCGGTCGAGTGGAAGCGTGAGCAAGCACTGAAATTCGGTGCGACGGCAGCGTTTGCGTCGATCGACGAGGCTGCGGGAGCGATTGCCGAGACCACACACGGAGCGATGTGCCGCAAGGTCATCGTGACGGTCGGAGAGGTACACGGCAAGGATGTCGACAGTTGGATGGGCATCACCGCCAAGGCGGGCACCTGCGTGCTGACCGGCATGGGCAACATGCTCGACACCGAGGTGACGCTCAATCTGTCGATGCTCACCCTGTTGCAGAAGAACCTGCAGGGCAGCATCTTTGGCGGTGCGAACCCCAAGCTCGATATCCCGCAACTGCTTTCGATGTACAAGATCGGCAAACTCAACATCGACGACATGATCACCCGGCAGTACCGGCTTGATCAGATCAACCAGGGCTACCAGGACATGCTCGACGGCAAGAACATTCGCGGAGTCATCCGCTACACCGACGAGGATCACTGATCGTCGTCTACCGGTAACGTAGGTCCCCGTGAGTGTTCTCGAGGCCCTCGATTCCTGGCCGGTCGACAATGTCGCCGCGGCAATCGTCACTCCCGAGGGGGTCGTCGCACACGGGGACACCGCCCGCATCTACGAGCTCGCCTCGGTCACCAAACTCCTGGTGGCCGAGGCGGTTCTCGTTGCGGTCGAGGAGGGCGCCGTCGAACTCGACGACCCGGCCGGGCCGCCCGGTGCGACCATCGCTCATCTCCTCGCGCACGCGTCGGGACTCGCCTTCGACAAGCGAGAGGTCGAGGCGCCGGTGGGGGAGAAGCGGATTTACTCGAGCGCCGGGTTCGAGGTGCTTGCCGAGACCGTCGAGGCCGCAACGGAGATTGCATTCGCCGACTACCTCGCCGAGGGAGTCTGTGCGCCACTGGGACTCTCGTCGACGACGCTCGACGGACCTGCCGGCCACGGAGCACGATCGAGCGTCGACGATCTTGCCGTTTTCGCTGCCGAACTACTGCAACCACGCCTGCTCTCGTCGGACCTCGCCGACTCGGCGCATTCGGTGTGGTTTCCGGGTATCGACGGCTTCGTGCCCGGCTACGGCAAGCACAAGCCGAACGATTGGGGCCTCGGATTCGAGATCCGCTCGCACAAGTCGCCGCATTGGACGGGAACACGTAACTCGCCGTCGACGTTCGGGCACTTCGGACAGTCGGGAACCTATCTCTGGGTCGATCCGGAGCTCGCCGCGGCCTGCGTCGTGTTGACGGACCGGCCGTTCGGAGCCTGGGCGAAGCCGCTGTGGACCGAGTTCAACGACGCCGTCGTCGACACTCTCGTCGCGGACGATTGACAACGGGCGGGCCGGTGAATCAGTAATTCACACCAATCACCTTCGGAAACTAGCGCAACACGTACAACATCAGGCACAATAAACAACACGAGTGTGATATCCGCTGTCGCGAGGTGTGTTGGGGAAGACGTTCCTCGTCGACAACGGAGGTGAACAAGGTGCGCAACCTGAATCAGTTTGCGGACATGACGACCGGAGTGGTGTACATCCACTCAGCGCAGGCTGCGCTGTGCCCGCATGTGGAGTGGGCTCTGTCGTCGACCCTTAATGCGCGGGCCAACCTGAAGTGGTCCGCGCAGGATGCCGAACCCGGCATGCAACGGGCAACCGTTGACTGGACGGGTCCGGTAGGTACTGCTGCGCGGCTGGCGAATGCGCTGCGCGAGTGGTCGTCGCTGCGCTTCGAGGTGACCGAGAATGCCAGCGAGGGCGTCGACGGCGAGCGGTTCAGTTATGTTCCGGGACTTGGCTTGTGGCGCGGATCGACGAGCGCCAACGGCGACGTGATCATCGGCGAGATGCAACTGCGCTCGCTGATCGAGGCCCAGCCGGACAGCGCTGGGCTCGCGGGCGAGCTCGAAGCTGCGCTCGGTACCGCATGGGACGGCGCTCTCGAGGCGTACCGCATGGGCGGCGCGGGCGCCGAGGTGACCTGGCTGACGCAACGCGTCGGTTGAACCACATCGGAGTTGGTGACCAACCTCCGATCACCGACCCGACACACTGATTCGGCCCCGGCAGAGTACTGCCGGGGCCGAATCGCGTAGGTGAGCGAGGGAGCGGTAGCGACCGATGCGGCCCGCAAAGTTGTCGGGCCGACCCCGGTCTGGACTGACGAGGAGCGAGGGAGCGTAGCGACCGGTACGCGTTGATTCGGGCACACGACGGAGCGAGGGAGCGAAGCGACCGATGCGGTAGCCAGCGTTGTCGGGCCGACCCCGGTCTGGACTGACGAGGAGCGAGGGAGCGAAGCGACCGATGCGACGAGGAGGGAAGACCGGGGACTAAGGCCCGACAACCAGCGGCGACGGAGTCGCCGCCAATCACAAAGGTATGTTCTTATGCCTCCCGCGCCGCGCGGGGGCGGACGCGAGTGCTTCGGCGATGATGCTGCGGGTTTTGGCGGGGTCGATGACCTCGTCGACGACGCCGATCGATTGTGCCCGGTCGAGTCCGCCCGCGATCTGTTCGTGTTCGACGGCGAGGCGCTCGTGGAGTGCGTCGCGTTCGTCGTCTGGCGCGGCGGCGAGTGCTTTCTTGTGGAGGATGCCGACGGCGGCTTTGGCGCCCATGACGGCGACTTCGGAGCCGGGCCAGGCGAATACGGCGGTCGCGCCGAGTGAGCGTGAGTTCATCGCGATGTAGGCGCCGCCGTAGATCTTGCGGGTCACCAGGGTCACGCGGGGCACGGTGCATTCGGCGAAGGCGTGCAACAGTTTTGCGCCGCGTCGAACAACGCCGTTCCACTCCTGGTCGACGCCGGGCAGGTAGCCGGGGACGTCGGTGATGACGATGAGTGGGATGCCGAAGGCGTCGCAGAGGCGCACGAAACGCGCGGCCTTCTCGGCGCTTTCGGAGTTCAGGCAGCCACCCATGCGCAGTGGGTTGTTGGCGACGACGCCGACGCTGCGGCCGGAGAGTCGGCCGAAGCCGATGACGATGTTGGGAGCCCACTTCGCTTGCAGCTCTTCGAAACTCGACACTTCGGTCTCACCGTCGGCGGCGAGTTGTGTGTCGAGGAGTTTCGCGACGATGGGGTGGACGTCGTAGGCGCGTCGTGGAGATTCGGGTAGCAGGGCCTGCAGGTCGGAGTCGCCTGCTTCTGCCTGCTCTCGGTTGAAGTGGCCCTGTTTGCCGAACGTCGAGACGAGTCGTCGTGCGCGCCAATACGCGTCGGGTTCGGAGTCGGCGGTGATGTGGCTGACGCCGGACTTCTTGCCGTGGGTGTGCGGTCCGCCGAGCGACTCCATGTCGACGGACTCGCCGGTCACGCTGCGGACGACGTCGGGACCGGTCACGAAGACACGTCCGGCGGGGGCCATGATCACGACGTCGGTCAGTGCGGGCCCGTATGCCGCGCCGCCTGCCGCGAAGCCGACGACCACGGAGATCTGCGGGATGTAGCCGGAGGCCCTCACCATCGCCTCGAACACTCCGCCGACGGCGTGTAGTGCTTCGACACCTTCGGCGAGGCGAGCTCCGCCCGAGTGCCAGATTCCGACGACCGGGGCCTGCTCGGCGATCGCGGTGTCGATGGCGTTGACGATGTGTGCGCACCCGACGATGCCCATCGCGCCGCCCATGACGGTCCCGTCGGTGCAGTAGGCGACGGTGCGCACGCCTTGAACGAGTCCGATCGCAGCCTGCACACCCGAGGAGTCACGCGGGTGGAGGAGCGTGAGGGCGCCCTCATCGAAGAAGTTGGTCAGTCGCAGCATCGGATCGCGGGGATCGACCGCGTCCTCGTGGCCGGTGATGGGGGCCAGTGTGGTCATCGCTGTCTCCTACTGCTGCGTTGCGAGTTGGGGAGGTGTGGTGGCGCCGACCGCGACGTCGACCATCCGGTGTCAGGTGATACATCGGAGACGTCGACGTCGCGGTCAGTAGCACTGACCGGTCGGGGTGCTACTCAGTAGCGACCGATGGCCAATGCCACGTTGTGTCCACCGAATCCGAACGAGTTGTTCAGGGCGTAATCGATCTGCCCATACCGCGACTCGCCGTGCACGACGTCGATGTCGCCGCACTCGGGGTCGAGGTTCTCCAGATTCAGCGTCGGCGGGATCACGCCTTCTTCGACGCTCTTGATGGTCAGCACCGACTCGAGCGCACCGACCGCGCCGATCGAGTGACCGAGAGCGGACTTGGGCGCGTAGATGGCGGCGTGATTGCCGATCGCCGCCGCGATACCCGCTGCCTCGGCGGTGTCGCCGATGGGGGTCGAGGTGGCGTGAGCGTTGATGTGGGTGATGTCGGAGGGCTGCAGGCCCGCCGTCTGGATAGCGCGGGTCATCGCCCGCGCGTTGCCCTGACCACTCGGATCAGGTGCGACCAGATGGAAGCCATCCGACGTGATACCCGCACCGAGGATGCGCGCGTGGATATGCGCACCGCGTGCTTTGGCGTGCTCTTCGCGTTCGATGATCAGCATGGCTGCGGCCTCACCGAAGACGAAGCCGTCGCGATCCTTGTCGAACGGGCGCGAAGCGCCTGCCGGGTCGTCGTTGCGGGTGCTCATCGCGCGCATCATCGAGAACGCCGCGATCGGGATCGCATCGATGTGTCCTTCGACGCCGCCGGCAACCACCATGTCGGCCTCGCCGAGCACGATGTGACGCCATGCGTGGGCGATCGCCTCAGCACCCGACGAGCACGCCGAGACCGGGGTGATGACGCCCGCACGGGCACCGATGTTGAGTCCGACGACCGCCGCGGGACCGTTCGGCATGGCCATCGAGACGGCCAGCGGCGACACCTTGCGGTAGTTGCCGGACTGTTCGATCGCCTTGACGGCGTCGACCATCGCGTCACCGCCACCCTGTCCGGTGCCGATCACAACGGCCAACCGGTCGGGATCGACCTCGGGCTCGCCCGCCTGCGCCCAGAGGCGCTTGCTCATGACGTGGGCGACGCGCTCGACGTACGCCATGCGGCGTGCCTCGATCCGGGTCACCTCTTCCGCGGGGTCCTTGACCATGCGGCCACCGACGCGGCAGGGGAGCTCACCGTACTTCGTGACGAAGTCGTCGGTCAGCTCACGAATGCCGGTTTCGCCTGCGAGAAGACCCTTCCAGGTCGAATCGAGGTCCTCACCGAGCGATGTCGAAGCAACCATCGACGTGACCACCACGCTGGGGAAGTTGCCCCCCAGCGTGGAGTAATCGCGGAGCGATGAGGTCACGAGCCGGCTTTCTGATCGGACGCGACCTGTGCCTGGATCGCGGCCGCAGCCTCGGGGTTCTCTGCTTCGAGCTTCTGGATGTACGAGACGGCGTCGCCGACGGTACGCAGGCCCGCGAGGTCCTCGTCGGGGATCTTCACGCCGTACTTGTCCTCGGTCTGCACGGCGATTTCCACCATCGACAGCGAGTCGATGTCGAGATCGTCGACGAACGACTTCTCCATGGTCACCTCGGACGGCTCGATGCCGGTGACCTCTTCGATGATCTCGGCGATGCCGGCGATGAGTTGTTCCTGGGTGGCAGCCACTGTGTGGTTCCCTTCGTTGTGCTTGTGAATGTGAACTCCGGAACATCGCTGGCGCGTGGCCACTGATGTTTGGACAACCGGTTCATCCGGTTTCCGGGGGTCGCGGATGAGCGCGACCGCTATCCAAGCTTGTCGACCTTCTCGGTCAGGTTTTCTCGGTCAGATCTTTTCGATGTCGGCGGGGACCTTGAGCGCCACCGAACCGACGCCCTTGAGTTCGCGTTTGGCGATCCCGACCAGCGTTCCGGCCGGCGTCAGCTCGATGATGCTGTCGGTGCCCGCGTCGCGCATGTAGGCCGAGCAGAGATCCCAGCGGACAGGTGAGGTGACCTGCTCGACGAGTTTGCTCAGGGCTTCTGTGCCCGTCGTGACGGGCTGGCCGTCGGAGTTGGACAGCAACGTGCGCGTGGGGTCGGCGGGGGTGATCGACGCGGCCGCCTGCGCGACGGCGTCGCGAGCCGGTGCCATGAAGCGCGTGTGGAAGGCGCCCGCGACAGCCAGTTTGCGGGTGCGTGCCTTCTCGGGCGGATTGGCGATGAGTTCGTCGATCGCTGCGACGTCACCGGCTGCGACGATCTGGCCGACGGCGTTGCGGTTCGCCGGGACCAGATCGAGCTCGTCGAGACGTGCGAGGACTTCCTGCTCGTCGCCTCCGAGGACGGCGGCCATCGTGGTCGGCTGCAGCGAGCATGCCTTGGCCATCTGGGCGCCGCGCACGGCGGCGAGCGTAACGGCCTCGTCGAAGGTGATCACACCGGTGATGGCTGCCGCGGTGAGCTCGCCGACGGAGTGGCCCGCGACGACAGCATCGTCGGGTAGCTCGTGGTTCTTGGCGTACTCGTTGAACGCCAGAAGCGCACTCGCCACGACGAGCGGCTGGGTGACCGCGGTGTCGGTAATCTCGTCGGCAGTTGCGGTCGTCCCGAGCCGTTCGAGGTCGAGTCCCGCGAGTTTGGACCAGATGGCCAGCTGGTCACGCGCGCCGGGAAGCTCTAGCCAAGGAGCGAGCATGCCGGGTGTCTGTGAGCCCTGTCCGGGCGCTAGCAAGGAAAGCACGTGACCAGAGAACACCCTCTGGCGTGAATTTGTGGGTGTTGAGGTCGATGAACCTTCACGAGAGTTTTTGTGGAGTTCCCACAATGGTGACCTCAGTGGCTACCCCATCGTCACCACTCTGAGATTCGTTACACAAATGTGCCCAAAACGCGTCTGCCTGCGAAAACGGTACGGAGGTCTTGTTAACGATGTTTCTCATGTGGCTCGTGACGATGATTCGTTCTTGAAGTGTGTCAAACGTCCTACTGTGGCGGCGATTCGTAGGACATAGCCATCTCGGGAGTGTGTTGGATCACGTCCGGTCAATTCGGCGACCTTCTTGAGGCGATAGCGAACAGTATTTGGATGAATGAACAGTTCGCGTGCGCACGCCTCCACGGAGCCGCCGGTGTCGAGATAGGTCTCGAGGGTCGTCGCCAACGTGGGCCCGCCCTTGGCGAGTGGCCGAACGAGGGTATCGATGAGTGCCGTGGTCGCCGACGGATCTCCATTCAGCGCGCGCTCCGGGAGTAATTCGACGCTGTGTACCGGACGCGGGGCGTTCGGCCAGCCGTCGACGGCGGCCATCGCGGCCATTGCCTCGTTGGCGCTCGCGTGGGCGGCGGTCAGATTGGGCATTGTCGGTCCTATGACGACCGGGGCGTCGGCGAAGTGATCGAGGAGCGCGCCGCTGAAGGCGTCGCTCGTCGCGATCGGTCCGCTGACGATGGCCACCAGCATCGACCCCTGCACGACCGACAGTGCGGCGCGGTCGTGCTGTTTGGCCGTGTTGTGGATGGCGAGCGGCACCGACACGTTCTGTTCCGGCGGGGGCGCTCCGATAATCACGGTCGCAGGCGCATCCGAGTCCCAGTTCAGGGCTGCCGCGCGCGACATCAACTGAGGTCCGCTGTCGCCGCGGACCACGGCGTCGACGACGAGCGCTTCAAGGCGCGAATCCCAGGCTCCGCGCGATTCCGCGGCCGACGCGTAGATCGACGCCGCGGCGAATCCGATCTCACGGCCGTAGCGCAGCACCGATTCGGTCAGGGCACGTAGTTGTGTGTCGTTGCGCGCGAGCAACGGCAGCCACTTCTCGAAGAACTCCATGGCGACGCGAACCATCTCGACCGTCTGAAGCAGCGAGATGCGTCGTGCGAGGTCTTGGGGAACCACCTGGAACGCCTGAACGGTGAACTTGACGTTGCCCTCGGGGTCTTGAATCCACTCCACGAAGTTCACGACGGCGGTCTGGACGACCAACTGCACGCTCGCGCGCTGTGCGGCGTCGAGGTCGGAGAAGTACGGCAGCTGATCGGCCATCGAATGCACGGCCTCGGTCGCCAGTCGGCCGCTGTACTGCTTGACGCGGCGCAACAGTGTGTCGGGCAGTGCGTCGTGAACGGTTGCCGGTGCGGGCACATGAGCGCCCCGCGCGCCGAAGACATCGACGGGCGGGGGCGTCATGTTGGGCTCGGACACACCCTCAATGTAGTCGGGCTCGATGGGCTCAGGGTCCGACTATCGGGCGGACCCGAGGAGAGGACCCTGAGACGACGACCCTGAGACTACGCTGGCCCGACGTTCCTACGCGCTGCCGGTATCGGCGTAGGACACCTCGGCGGCGTTGACGTCGGTGATCCGATACTTCTCCGCCGCCTGAGCCGCCGTGGTGAACGGGATGTTCCCGTCGCGCGCCAAGCCGACCAGGGTTGCGACGACGATCGACTCGGCGTCGACGTTGAACACCCGGCGTGCAGCGGGACGGGTGTCGGAGAATCCGAAACCGTCTGTGCCGAGCGTCAGATAGGTCCCCGGCACATATGCGCGGATCTGTTCCTGGACGCCGCGCATGTAGTCGCTGACCGCGATCGACGGGCCGACGGTCTGCGCGAGTACCTCGGTCAGATAGGGCTCGGGGTGTGTCACGCCCGGTTCGCGCACGGCGGCGCGGTCGAACGAGATCCCGTCACGAGCCAGCTCGCCCCACGAGGTGACCGAGTAGACGTTCGCTCCGACGCCCCAGTCGTCGGCGAGTATCGCCGCGGCCTTCAACGCGTCGGGCATCGTCACGCCGGAGACGAGGATGTTGGCGTAGAGCTGCTTGTCCGACGGCGCCTGCTGGTAGAGGTACATGCCCTTGAGCAGGCCCGCGACGTCGAGGTTTTCCGGCTGCGCGGGCTGGCTGATCGGCTCGTTGTACACGGTGAGGTAGTAGTAGATGTTCTCCGGCTCGTCGCCGTACATGCGACGCAGCCCGTCCTGGACGATGTGCGCGAGCTCGTAAGCGAACGCGGGGTCGTAGGACACGACAGCGGGATTGGTTGCCGCGAGCAGCGGCGAGTGGCCGTCGGCGTGCTGGAGACCTTCACCGGTCAGCGTGGTGCGGCCGGCGGTCGCGCCGATGACGAAGCCGCGTGCCATCTGGTCGGCCGCAGCCCAGAAGCTGTCGCCGGTGCGCTGGAAGCCGAACATCGAATAGAAGATGTAGAGCGGAATCATCGGCTCGCCATGGGTGGCGTACGACGTCCCGACCGCAGTGAACGAAGCGGCCGATCCGGCTTCGTTGATGCCCTCGTGGAGGATTTGTCCCTGCGCGCTCTCTTTGTAGGCGAGCATCAACTCGGCGTCGACCGAGGTGTAGAGCTGCCCGTTGCGGTTGTAGATCTTGAGGGTCGGGAACCAGGAGTCCATGCCGAATGTGCGCGCCTCGTCGGGGATGATCGGCACGATCCGCTTGCCGACCTCCTTGTCGCGCAACAGTTCTTTGAAGACGCGCACCAGTGCCATCGTCGTCGCGACCTGCTGTTTGCCCGACCCCTTTGCCGTCGCTTTGATCGCGCCACTGAGATCGGGTTTGAGTGCTTTCGACGCCGAGCTGCGGGCCGGGAGGAAGCCGCCGAGCTGCTTGCGACGATCGAGCATGTACTGGATCTCCGGCGCATCCATCCCCGGGTGGTAGTAGGGCGGCAGGTAGGGATCCTTCTCGAGTTCGGCGTCGCTGACCGGGATGCGCACGGAATCGCGGAACGCCTTGAGGTCGTCGAGGGTCAGCTTCTTCATCTGGTGCGTCGCGTTGCGACCTTCGAAGTGCTTGCCGAGGGTGTAGCCCTTGATGGTGTGCGCGAGGATCACCGTCGGCTGACCCTTGTGGGCGAGCGCTGCGGCATAGGCCGCGTGGATCTTGCGGTAGTCGTGACCGCCGCGGCGGAGGCGCCAGATCTCCGCGTCGGACATGTCCTTGACGAGTTCCTTGGTGCGCGGATCGCGATTGAAGAAGTGCTCGCGAACGAAGGCGCCGTCGTTGGCCTTGTAGGTCTGGAAGTCGCCGTCTGGCGTGGTGTTCATGAGGTTGACCAGCGCGCCGTCGCGGTCGGCATGCAGGAGGGCATCCCACTCGCGACCCCAGATCACCTTGATGACGTTCCACCCGGCCCCACGGAAGAACGACTCGAGTTCTTGGATGATCTTTCCGTTGCCGCGGACCGGTCCGTCGAGACGCTGCAGGTTGCAGTTGATGACAAAGGTCAGGTTGTCGAGAGCCTCGGTTGCGGCGAAGCTGGCGAATCCGCGTGACTCCGTCTCGTCCATCTCGCCGTCGCCGAGGAACGCCCACACGTGCTGGTCGGAGGTGTCCTTGATACCCCGGTCATGCAGGTAGTGGTTGAATCGCGCCTGGTAGATCGCATTCATCGGGCCGAGGCCCATCGAGACCGTCGGGAACTGCCAGAACTCCGGCATCAACCGCGGATGCGGGTATGAGGGCAGGCCGCCGCCCTCGCCTGCGTGGCTGTGTTCCTGACGGAACCCGTCCATGCGGTCGGCGCTGATCCGACCTTCGAGGAATGCGCGCGCATAGATTCCGGGAGACGCGTGGCCCTGGATGAAGATCTGGTCGCCGCCGCCCGAGTGATCGGTGCCGCGGAAGAAGTGGTTGAAGCCGACCTCGTAGAGCGCTGCCGATGACGCATAGGTGGAGATGTGCCCGCCGACGCCGACGCCGGGCCGCTGCGCCCGGTGAACCATGATCGCGGCGTTCCAGCGGAGGAAGTTGCGGAACCGACGTTCGACGTCCTCGTCGCCGGGGAACCACGGCTCACCCTCGGTGGAGATCGTGTTGACGTAGTCGGTCGAGGTCAGCGATGGGATGGCGACCCGCTTCTCGCCCGCGCGCTCGAGGAGACGCAGCATCAGATACCGAGCGCGTTGGGGCCCTTCGGATTCCACGAGCTTGTCGAAGGACTCGAGCCACTCGCTGGTCTCCTCCGGATCGATGTCGGGCAGATACGACGCCACGCCCTCACGGATGACGCGTACTCGCTGGCTCTGCTGGCTGCCGACCTGATTCGACGCGGCAGTATTTTTCGACGCGTCTGCGGTCCCGCTTCCAACGTCGGTGTTTCCGGTGTTGGTGCTGGCTGCCTGTTCGGTCACGGTGATGCCCACTCCCTCGTTTGGCCTGGGCACGGTGGTGCCCGGCATGACGACAATTCGGCGACGGGTCGCGTTGGTGTGTGGACTCCGTCGTCCATCCATATCGTGCCCCATGTCACGTCGCTTGGCACCGGTCTGGACGGTCTTGCCCGGGATCGTCGATCCCGCCTGCGGTAGCGTTTCGGTGTTTGGTGCCAGATATGGGCAACGGCCGTCGGGGAAACAGCCGTGGGGGAGACATGACAAGAGGACTGCGCTGCCGTGCAACGGGCACGCGTCTGATGCTGCTCGCTGCGGCACTCACGACGTTCACGCTGCAGGGCTGTTCCGCAGTCGGGGGTAGCGCAAGTCCCGCACCGGGAGAGGCTGCGGCCTATCGATCTGATGTGTCGACGTCCCGTCAGGCGCAGTCGCTGAGGGCCGGAGCGGAACTCTGCGAGGCGTCGACGAAGTCGATGGTCGTGATGCTGCGCGGGTACAACGCGTTCGTCGCGCGGCTCAACGAGGTGCAGTCCTACGACAAGGTTGGCGACCTTGGAGACAAAGCCCGAGCCGCGATGATCGCGGGCACCGACATGGTCAAGCCCAAACAGACAGCCGAGGTTCCCAGTGACCTCGGGACCGTCGTCGCATCATTCGTGACCAGCAGCAGCGCGCTGGGCGATGTGATCGGCCGCCGGCAGACCGCCGAGTTGAACACAGCGTCGACCCGCTGGACGGGTGACAGGCGAACGGTGCTCGACGTCTGCCGCGCCTACCTTCCAACGCCTCCCGCGACATCGGCGACCGCGGCGCCGCAGTCGAGCCCTGGCTCATCGGCACCTGGCCCGTCGGCACCGGCCACATCGTCGCCGCGGCCGACGGGCTGACGGGTGCAGGATGATGGCCTGGTCCTCCGTTTGGCCCATCCCTGGTTTGGGTGATGTCCTCCGTTCGGCTGGTGTCGGAGTTCGTGTCGCTAGTTGGCGCGCGGAGTGTCCTCGTGTTGCACTGAGGTCCACTACGCTGTCTCGTAAGCTGAGAAGCGATGAAATCTGAAAACGTACCGGTAGGAGGTCGACACGCGGTGGTAGCCGCCACAGGGAGCAATGGCTCCGAGGGCAGCGGGGGCAGTGGCTCCGAGGGCAGCAACGCCCAGAAACTCGGGTTCGCGCCCGGAATGATGGTGCAGGAACTCGGTTGGGACGAGGACACCGACGACAATCTGCGCGCCGACATCGAGGACGCGATCGACGCCGAGATGCTCGACGAGGACGCGATCGACGTGGTCGACGTCGTATGGCTGTGGTGGCGCGACGACGACGGTGATCTCGTCGATCGCCTCATGGACGCCATCACACCGCTCGCCGACGACGGATACGTCTGGGTCGTGTCACCCAAGACCGGCAACCCCGGGTATGTCGATCCCAGTGAGATCGCCGAGGCCGCTCCGACGGCCGGGCTCACACAGACCAACGTCGTGAGTTTGGGTGAATGGTCGGGTTCACGCCTGGTGCAGCCGAAGGCGCGGTCCGGAAAGCGGGCATGAGCGACGACTCGACCTCCGAGGTCGATTCGGTTGCTCGCGCCACCGATGTGGCGACGACCGATGTTGTTCCAACCCAGCCGCAGGCCGTGTTGTCAGTCGGCGACGTCGCACCCGACTTCGAGCTGCGTGATCAGAACAATCAGCGGGTGAGCCTCTCGCGGTTGCTCGAAGAGCGTCAGGTGCTCATCGTGTTCTTTCCGCTCGCCTTCACTGGAACATGTCAGGGAGAGCTTGGTTTCATTCGCGACCACTACCATCGGTTCATCAACGATGAGGTTGCGACAGTTGCTGTTTCGATCGGACCGCCGCCCACACACAAGGTGTGGTCGTCGGCGCAGGGTTTCCTCTTCCCGATTCTCTCCGACTTCTGGCCGCACGGTGAGGTCGCGCGCAGCTACGGGGTGTTCGACGAGAGCCGTGGCTTCGCCCAGCGCGGGACATTTCTCGTCGGACGTGACGGCCGGATCGTCTTTCGCGACGTCGTCGGGCCCGGTGAGGCGCGGACCGAAACCCACTGGGAGATCGCGCTCGCCGCGGCAGCTACACAGTGAGCGGCGCCGAGTGACTTTGCGGACGGGCGTTACCCGCCGGAGCGTGGAACCACAGAACGCAGGACGACGATAGATCGCGCCCGGACGTGACATGTCGAGCCGACGATCGACGACGACGCGTCGGGTGCGAACGTGTCGACCACGACGTCCCACTTCTGTTGTGCGAGAACAGGTGCCAGCACGAAGTCGACGCCCCGCCACCACGAGTTCAGCAGGATGACGAAATCGTTGGCCGCCAGAAGCGTACGGGCGCCGGCCGATTGCGGTGGCCTGAGCGACCATGCGACGCTGCGCGCAGCCTGGTCCTGCCAGTCGTCGTCGGACATGGGTGTGCCGTCCGGGGTGAACCAGTCGGGTGCGTCGGAGAGTTCGACCGCCGGCCGGCACAGGGCGCTGTGACGCAGGCGTAGTGAGATGAGACTGCTGGTGAATGCGACGAGCGCGTCGTCGCCCGAGGTCCAGTCGAACCAACTGATCTCGTTGTCCTGGCAGTAGGGGTTGTTGTTTCCGCGTTGCGTGCGGCCCCGTTCGTCGCCGCCGAGCAGCATCGGCGTGCCCGCAGAGAGCAGCAGCGTCGTGAGCATGGCGCGCATCTGACGTCGACGTAGCGCGATGATGGCCTCGTCGTCGGTTGGCCCTTCGGTTCCGCAGTTCCACGACCGATTGTCGTCGGTGCCGTCCGAATTGTGGGAACCGTTGTCCGCGTTGTGTTTGCGCTCGTAGGACACGAGATCGTGCAGTGTGAAACCGTCGTGGGACGTCACATAGTTGATCGACGCCGCGCGGCGTCGGATGACCGTCGCAGGATTGTGACGACGGCCCCCGAAGATGTCGGCCGAGCCGGTCAGGCGTCGTGCCATCGGTGCGAGCAGGCCTTCGTGGCTGCGCCAGAAGTCGCGGACGCTGTCGCGGTAGCGGTCGTTCCACTCGCCCCATTCCGGACCGAATGCGCCGAGTTGATGACTGTCGTTTCGACCGACGTCCCAGGGTTCGGCGATCAGCCGCACCCGCGACAGCACGTCGTCCTGGCCGAGTACGCGAAGGAAGGTTGCGGTGGGGTCGAAAGGTCCACCACCCCAATCGTTTCGGGTGCTGTCGGTGCCCTGGCGCGCAAGGGTGGGCGCGAGGTCGAAGCGAAATCCGTCGACGCCCAGCGACGCCCAGTAGCGCAGGGAGTCGGTGACCATGCGCAGCGTCGTCGGATGCGCCACCGCAACGGAATTGCCGCATCCGGTGGTGTCGACGTACGAGCCGTCGTCCGGGTCGAGCACGTAATACGCGCGATTGTTGAGGCCGCGGTGGCACAGTGTGGGGCCGGAGTCGTCGCCTTCTGCGGTGTGGTTGTAGACGACATCGAGGATCACCTCGATCCCGGCGCCGTGCAGAGCATCGACCATGTGGCGGAACTCAGCGACGGAATCCTCACCCCGGCCGGCGCGGTCGGCGGCGCTGTAGGCGTTGTGCGGGGCGAAGAAGCCGATGGTGTTGTAACCCCAGTAGTTCGTCAGGTGCCGTTGGGCGAGTTCGCGTTCGGACACGCTGCGATGCACCGGAAGCAGCTCGACGGCGTTCACCCCGAGCGATGTCAGGTAGTCGAGTGCGGCCGGGTGTGCGAGTCCGGCGAATGTGCCTCGGAGCTCGGCGGGAATGTCGGGGTGGGACTGCGTGAACCCGCGGACGTGCACCTCGTAGATCACCAGCTCCGACGCCGGTCGGCGCGGGCCCGGTGTGGCGGCGGTCCGGGCTACCGCCGGTTGCTCGACGACGACGCTGCGCGGTACGAACGGTGCGGAGTCGAGCGCGCTGGGACGTGAGGGGTCGTCGACGTCGTGGTCGAGGAGCGCGTCGCAGTACTCGATGTCGCCGACGATGCGTCGGGCGTAGGGATCGAGGAGGAGTTTGGCCGGGTTGTAGCGCCGACCGCGCTCGGGTGCGAAGGGGCCGTCGACCCTGAATCCGTATCGGGTTCCGGCACGCACGCCGTCGACGACGCCGTGCCACACGTCGATCTCGCGCCCTGGAAGCAGCAGTCGGGTCTCGGCGCCGGCGTCGTCGAAGAGACAGAGCCACACCGCATCTCCGCCCGAACTGACGGCGAAATTGGTTCCGCGTTCGGTGACGGTCGCTCCGAGGATCGACGGATCTCCGGGGGAGATGGTCCCGGTCATCAACGTCCCTTCTCGTCGGTGAGGGCGGCGAGACGATCACGTCTCGGCGATCGCGCGACGCCGAAGGTGACGATACGGGAGCAAAGCGGTTGCGGCAGCCGTGCCGACTGGGCGGGTGCCTCTGGTAGACCGGAGAGATGAGTGCTCCCCTCATCGAACTGAATTCAGGCATCGAGATCCCTCAGCTCGGACTGGGGGTGTGGCAGTCGACTCCGGAGGAGGCGCAGCGCGCCGTCCGATTCGCGATCGACGAGGCCCGCTATCGACACATCGACACGGCTGCGGCCTACGGCAACGAGTCGGGCGTCGGCGAGGGCATTGCCTCCGCGTCGGTGCTGCGCTCGGAGGTGTTCGTCACGACGAAGCTCTGGAACTCCGATCACGGATACGACCGCGCTCTCGCGGCGATCGACACCAGTCTGCGCGCGCTCGGAACCGACTACGTCGACCTGTACCTGATCCACTGGCCGCTGCAGGATCGCGACCGACTGCTGCGCACCTGGGACGCAATGGAGAAGATCCTTGCCGACGGTAAGGCGCACTCGATCGGCGTCTGCAACTTCGAGCCGCATCACCTGCAATGGCTCATCGATCGCGGGGGAGTGCTGCCCGCCGTCGACCAGGTGGAACTGCATCCGCACCTACAACAACGCGAACTGCGGGAGTTCGCGGGGGAGCACGGAATCGCGATCGAGTCGTGGAGCCCGCTCGGCGGAACGTCGGGGTCGGGGTGGGGTCCGAACTCCAAGCCCAACACCGTCTTGACCGACCCGACGATCGGCGACATCGCGACCAAGTACGGACGGTCACCCGCCCAGGTGGTCCTCGCCTGGCACATCAAGCTCGGGCTGATCGTGATCCCGAAATCGGTGCACGACGACCGCATCAAGCAGAACATCGACGTGTTCGATTTCGAACTCGACGACGAGGACATGGCTCGGATCGCCGCTCTCGACGACGGTCAGCGGGTGGGCATACACCCGGACGAGATGAACCTGGGCGCGCCCGACTGATCGCGGCGACGAAACCTGCTCATTCGCACGCGACCCCGTCGCCGTCGCGGTCGAGCTTCGCGGAGTAGCCCGGCTGCCCGCGGTGCAGGGGCGCGACGCCGGCCGCACGTGCCTGGGCGCAGTTGGCGTAGGTGGTGCTCGACGGTGCGACCTGCGGCGGGGCCACGGCCTCTGGCGGTGCGGTCTGTGGGGCCGGGGCGGGCTTGGGTGAATCAGCTTCGGGTGCAGAGCAATTCGACAGGATGCGGATCATGGCCTGCTTCTCTGCCGCGGTCACCCACAGGTGGTAGTTGGCTTTGACCGCGATCTGCCGCTCGACGTAGGTGCATCGATACGACTTGTTGGGCGGCAACCATGTCGCGGCATCGCCGGCACCCTTGGCCTGGTTGGTGCGGCCGTCGGTGGCCTGCAGATTGCGCGGATCGTTGGCGAGGTTGCGGCGCTGCTCGGCCGAAAGCTGTTGCGCGCCTTTCTGCCACGCGTCGGACAGCGCGACGACATGGTCGATCTGGACCTTCGACGACGTCGCCGAGCCGCGCGTGAAAGCGATCGACGTTCGCGTGTACGGATCGTCGAGCGTTCCCGACAGCACCACACATCCGTTGGTTCCGGGTTTGAGGGTCACGCCGGACAGATCACGTCCGAGGATGTCGTTGCGGGTGTCGCACCCGTTGTGGCCGTCGGCGACCGAGACGTCGTCGGACCATGCCTGTCCGAATTGTGACCGCTCGTAACCGGTCTTCGGCGCGCGTCCCTTCACTGCGAGCGACTCGAGCGTCGTGCGCGCGCTCGACTGCGCCACCTGAGATGGGGTGACCGGCGCGGGCGCGGCGTGCGCCGTCGCGGCGGGGACCAGCGCGCTCGCGGCGAGAACGGTCACGGCGATGGGCCAGACGATGTCGGCGCGTCGGGAGGCGCGAACGTTCTGCGCGTCGTCGTGTTGCATACCGTCGTGCGGCAAAACGTCGACCGGCGCGTCTTTGATCAGCATGGCGGAAACGTATCAGCCGGTACCGACAGCGAGCCCGAGCGAGTGGGTGCGGAGGTGAGATGCCCTGATCACGCTGCTGGAATCACACTGCCGGGATGATGATGAATGTGTGCGCGCAAAGGGATTCGAACCCCTGACCGCTGGTGTGTAAGACCAGAGCTCTACCGCTGAGCTATACGCGCTCGACGCGTCGTCGGGCCGAGGCCTCGCGCGTCAACACACGAATCTAGCCGGTCGGCTGGTCGGAACCCAAACTGCAAGCCCCGGGCGGCCGAGCGGCACCGTAAATGTGTGTCGAATCGAAGGATGTGGATGCTGCAGCACACACATCCTTCGATAAGACACACATCTACGACGCGGGTCGGCGGTGGAGGGCCGGAAGCGTCCTGGGGTCAGCCGCAAACCGGGGTCACCCGAAAATCGGCGGCAGGGCGAACAGAACGATCGTCGACCAGACGACGTGCGTGCAGATCGGTGCCACCACTCCGCCGGTGCAGCGACGCAGGATGGCGCACACCGCGCCGAGGAGTATCGCGGCGAATCCGAGCATCACGTTTCCGCTGGCCAGGGTCGCGATCGTGTAGACGACCGTGGACACGACGACCGGGTGATGCGGCCGCACCGCCGAGTACACCGCGCCGCGGAAGAACAATTCCTCGGCGGCGCCATTGATCAGGGTGATCGCGGTGACGACCGCGATGCTGCCGTAGTCGGCGAAGGCGAGCACGTTGCTGACGAGCTCGCTGAGCGGTCCGATCAGCTTGGTGAGGAATGCGCCGATGACGAACACCGCGCCCATCGCAACGCCCGCGACCACTCCGAGCGCAACGGCGCCCGACGTCGAGCCCTCGCCGTCGAGGGAGAACCTTCCGGCAGAGAGCCTGCTGGTGGCTATCGCCCCGATGATCCAGGTGGCCGCGAGGCCGAGCGTCAGCGGGTAGAACGCGGTGTCGCCGGGTGTCACCGAGAGAGAGACCCCCAAGAAGACGGCGCCGATGAGCAGGAATCCGACCACGGCGAGGCGACGGCGCGTCGAATAGATGGGTTGATCTGTGTTGCGGTCGACGGCGACAGCGTCGAGGAGTCGGGTCACCGACCGGGGCAGGGAGGCGGTCGACATCAGGGCAGGAACTGCCCGAGAACACGCCGGGCGACGAGCGTCACGCCCGCTACTGTTCCGATCACGCCGACCGCCGCGCCGAGTGCTGCGCGGCGGGCCCGCAGTAGGTCGCCGCCCGCCCAGTCGGGGTCGGTGTCGGCGAGGTGGTGCAGATCGTCGAGCTCGGAAACCGGACGGGGATAAGGCGACTCGACCGACGCGCGAATGGCGTCTCGCATGGTGGTGAGACCTCCGGTCGGTGGGGACACGAACTCGGTGATGCGGTGCTCGGAGGCGCGCATCGGATACCGCAGCGACGTGACCAGTTCTTCGGTCAATGCTGCTGGGGCTGGCGTGATGATGCCCCCGACCTTACCCGCGAGCCGGGTGCTGATCGACGGAACGCGCACGCGTAGGCGAGGCATGCGGACCGCGCGGAGATACTCGTCGAGGATCGATCGGTAGACGCCGGTGTCCGGGCCGGCGATGTCGTAGGAGCCCGCCGGTAGTGACGGGTCGGCGGCCGCGACGAGGTAGTGGATGACGTCGCGGATGGAGATCGGGTCCATCGGATTGTCGATCCAGCCGGGCTCGGGGATCACCGGGAAGCGGTCGGCGAGGTAGCGCAGGATCTCGAACGACGTCGAGCCCGCCCCGAGGATCACCGCTGCACGCAACCAGACGAGTTCGGCGCCGCCGTCGATAGCGAGTCCCTCACCGACGTCCGCGCGGCTCTGTAGGTGCGCCGACATCTCGTCGCCGTCGGGCACGAAACCGCCGAGGTAGATGATGCGGGGGATGCCTCGACTGCGCGCCGCCTGTGCGACGGCCCGTGCGGCGGCGCGGTCGCCGTCGGCGAAGTCGGCCTGCCCGATGCCGTGCACGAGGTAGTACAGGGCGTCGACCGGGTGGTCGTCGGGGCTGGCCGCGTCGATGGCGGCACGTACCGAATCGGCGTCGTCGACGTCCATCTCGACCGCGGTCACATCGTCGGACCATCCGTACCGCGACAACCGCTTTGGCGATCGTGACGCGACGACCACCTCGTGGTCGGACGCGAGAAGGGCGTCGACGAGTCGTGAGCCGACGTATCCGGTTGCACCGGTGACCAGGAGCCGCATTGTCGCCACACTAGCCAGCACACCGCGGCGTGGCCCACTCGTGATTACGGCATCACGGACGCATCACGGCGACATCGCGCGGGGGTCAGGCGCGGCGGTACCGTTCGGCGAGCTGCACATGGCGTTCCGCGACGGCCCGGCACTCGTCGCGCAGTGCCGCGGGTTCGAGAACCGAGAAGTCGGAGTCGAAGGCGTGTAACCAGCGTGCGATCGAGGTGAGCGAGGTGCTGTAGATCGTGAGCTCGCAGCTCGAACCATCGCCGAATTCGATTGTGCCCCAAGCATCGTCGACCATCTTCTCGACAACGGCCAGTGGTGCGTGAATGCGCACCCGCGCGGTGGCGGACCGATACGCAGCGCCGAGGCTGCGCGCCAGATATGCGGCGGCACCACCTTCGGGGAGTTCACGAGGGACGAAACGTGCCCCGTTGGGTGTCTTGACCGTCATGCGGTCGACGCGAAACGAACGCCAGTCGTCGCGGTCGGGGTCCCAGGACACCAGATACCACCGAGATCCCTTGCGCACCAGTCTGTATGGCTCGACCTCGCGTCGACTCTCGGTTCCGTCGTGGCGTCGATAGTCGAATCGCAGGCGTTCCGTGCGGTGGCAGGCGGTCGCGATGTCGGACAGCACCTCTGCGGCCACTTCGGTGTCGCGCGGTCCCTGCGGAAGGGAATCGAGCGTGAGCGCGTCGAGTCGATGCCGCAACCGTGAGGGCATCACCTGCCGCAACTTGGCCAGTGCACCCGAAGACGCCTCGGTCATATCGCTGACGGCGGCGCTGCTGATCGCGTTGAGTCCCAGCGCGACGGCGAGTACCTCCTGGTCGTCGAGCAACAGTGGGGGCATCTCCGCTCCCGCGCCCAACCGGTACCCGCCTCCGACACCGACTGTCGAGTCGACGGGATATCCGAGGTCGCGCAGCTTGTCGACGTCGCGCCGGACCGTCCGCTTGGTGATGTTCAGTCGCGTGGCGAGATCGTCGCCCGACCACTCCTGGCGCATCTGGAGTAGGGACAGGAGCTGGAGTAGTCGCGCAGACGAATCGAGCATGGGGTCATTGTTGCGCGCATTGCGGACAATTGTGGTCCGCAATGCGCTGATCGTGTCACTTTGTGTGGCGGGTGAAGAACTGCCAGATCAACGACGTTGCCGAGATCGAATTGCTCATCTGCCCGGCCTGTGACGGGCTTCCGGTGGAGCCCGGCCACACGTGCGCGCCGCCATTGACGCGGTAGTGGGTGATTTCGTGACCCGACGCTGCGCAGAACGGCCAGTCGATACGGGTGACGTAGCGATTGACCGGAAACTTGAGCGGCTGCGGCAGGCAACCGTCGCGTGCCGCCCACCCCGACAGCCAATCCATCACGGGCGTATAGGCGCCGCCGTGGCGAACGCCGCCGTCGTAGTGGATCGTTCGGTCGGCCGTGCCGTGGAAATCGATGATGGACGCGGGCGGGGCACCGGGACAATTCGGGCGCCCGGCGTCGTAGAACGCCCCGCTCACCACCGCGTAGGCGGCGAACTCGGCGGGCAGCCTGCACGCGAGCATCGCGACGAGTCCGCCACCGTTCGACCGGCCCGCCGCGTACGTGCGGCTCGAGTCGATACATGCCGCCGCCCGCATCTCGCGCAGGATCGTTCTGGTGAAGGCTATGTCGTCGGCGCGCGGCGAGGAGTACGGCGCCCCTTGCCACGAGACGAGCCATCGGTGCCGCGCAGTCCCTCCGGATAGACGACGATCGCGGGGAGCTGCGCGAGACCGGTGAACCGTGCAAAGGTCGCTGCGGGTTCGGCGTGCCCGTGAAACGCCAGAATCAACGGGTACGTCGACTGCCCGCTGTAACCGGCGGGCACGTTGACGCTGTAGGTGCGCTCGACGCCGCCGACAGTCGTCGTATGCTTCGACGTCCCCGGTGCGAGGCGGTGCGGCCCGGCGCAACCGGTGAGGTCGGCCACGTGATGACGTGGTTCGACGGCGTTCGCCGCCGGGACGGTCTCGGCAACCGAGGCAACAGCGACAGCGGTGAGAACGCCGAGGACGAGTGAGAGTGCAGTGCGCCAGGCACGGCGTCGGGCGGATCGCGGCACCCGGCAAGAATAGTGGGTCGGCGCAAACATCGGTGTGATCCGTCCGGGGGATTCACGTGCCGGCGCAGCCTCGCGGTGCAGTCGTGCCGATTCGGCACGACCGAAGCGTCTTGTTTGCGATGCTGAGCGCCATGATGGTGCGTCGCCCGGCCCACACACCGATCGGCAGGGGAGTCTGTGGGGTTCTTCGTCGGAAATACGCTGGCACACCGCTGATGTTGCTGGTGGTCGCCTTGCTCGCGGCGGTGTGTGCTCTTCCCGCCCAGGCAGGAGCGCAACCGCCTGGAGCGCATCCGTCGGCAGGTGGACCGGGAACCCTGCCTCCGGGATTCCTCTGGGGAGTGTCGTCGTCGGGTTTCCAGTCCGAAGGATCGTCACCGGACAGCAACTGGACACGATATGTCGCGGCGGGAAAAACCGACGACAAGGTGGGGTCGGCCGTCGACTTTCGTCATCGGTATCGCTCGGATATCGCGCTCGCGAAGTCGCTCGGTGTCACGGTCTTTCGGGTCAGCGTCGAGTGGGCCCGCATCGAGCCGAAGCCCGGAGTCGTCGACCGTCGTGAGCTCGCCTACTACGACGACCTCATCGCAGCGATCGTGAGCGCGGGGATGCGGCCGATGATCACCCTCGACCACTGGGTCTACCCGGGATGGGTCGCAGCACGCGGTGGGTGGGCAGATGCGTCGACTCCGCGGGCGTGGCTGCGGAACGCGCGATTCGTCGTCGACAGGTACGCACGTGCCAATCCGCTGTGGATCACGATCAACGAGCCGACGATCTACGCCGTCAACGAGTTGCGCATGGGTGGGCTTCCCGTGTCCGCGAGCGTGACGATGCGCGATCGGCTCATCGACGTGCACACCTCGATCTACCGATACATTCACCAACGCCAGCCCGGCGCCATGGTGTCGTCGAACATCGCATACGTCCCGACAGTCGAGCCGATCGTCGACGCCGCGTTCGTCGATCGGGTGCGCGATTCGCTCGACTTCATCGGCGTCGACTATTACTACTCGGCATCGGTCACCGATCTGAGCGCGATCAACGCGGCCACCGGAAAGAACTGGAACGCAACGGTATCGGCCGACGGCATCTACTACGCCCTCCGTGATCTCGCGCGGCGCTATCCCGGCACGCCCCTCTACGTCGTCGAGACGGGCATGCCGACCCAGAACGGCGCACCGCGCCCCGACGGCTATCGGCGCGGCGATCACCTGCGTGACCTCGTCTACTGGGTCGGACGGGCGCGCGCAGCCCACATCCCGGTCATCGGGTTCAACTACTGGAGCCTGACCGACAACTACGAATGGGGTTCGTACACACCACGATTCGGGCTGTACACCGTCGACGTCAAGACAGATCCGACGCTGCGCAGACAACCGACCGACGCGGTGGCGGCCTATCGCGACATCACCGCGCGCAACGGGGTGGGGTCGACGTATCGTCCGACTCGCCCCGCCCAGTGGTGCTCGCTGGTCGCCGCTCCCGCGAGTTGCGACCAGCCGGTGCGCTGACCCGCAGCGATCCGTGTGTCGGACAAGTGGTCATTGCGGTGAGTGAGACAGATTGTTAGTTTAGTCTCATGTCGGTCATGGAACGGCCCGAGGGCTCGGCGATACATCCACCATTGCGATTCCACTCGGCCGAGCGACGAGGTCGACGAATCGGACGCATCCTGAAGGTCTCCATGCGCCTGCGTGAGCCGACCACCGCCGAACTCGACATCATCGGTCAGCGCATGATGATGCGCGACGAACCTGCTGCCGCTCTGGTCCGGGCGATGCGCGCACCACGGGATTCGGCCGATCGGGTCAGCATGCAACAGTTCCGCGACGCGCTCGAGGAGGTTCCTGCCGATGCACCCCCGGCCCTGCGCGAGTTCTTCGCCACCGTCGAGAACACGCCCGAGTGGGTTGATTCCGACCTCCTCGAGCGAGGCGCCGGTGTGTACAGACGGCTGGGACAGAACGCCAACGATGTCCTCCTGCAACTGTCGTTGATCGGAGGCTATCGATTCGGTGGGCCTCCCGATCTCCTTGTCGCCACCGGAGGCCTCACCGGATCGACCGTCATGCGCAGGCTCGGCGAAACCCAGGCCTGGGGGATCGAGGTCGGCCGCCGTGGCGGCATGCAGCGTAGGGGCGAAGGCTGGAAACTCACGGTTCACGTGCGACTCATGCACGCACTGGTCAACCACTCGTTCGAGAACAACGGCCGGTGGGACGTCGCCCGTCACGGGCTACCGATCAATCAAGCCGACCTGGCCGGAACGCTCAGCCTGTTCAGCGGGACGCTCCTGATGGGTGTGCGGGCGCTGGGAGTGCCTGTCAGTCGCGAGGACTCTCGCGCGTTGATGCATCTGTGGAAGTACGTGGGGTGGCTGGTCGGTGTCGACGACGACTGGTTGTTCGACGAGGAGGTAGCCCAGCATCAGTTCAGCTACGCGGTGCTGTTGGCGCAGGGTGACGTCACCGACGCCGGAGCGCAGCTCACGACAGCGCTGGTCGATTCGCAGAAAGATCTGAACTACAAGTGGTTTCCCGCTGCGTCGGCAATCTACACCCGGCTCCGACTGCTCAGCATGCTGCAAGCTTTTCTCGGCCCTAGAGGAATGCGAGATCTGGGGCAGCGACAGGCACTTCCGTGGGCAATCGGTTCCGCGTGGCTGCGCAATACGGTGAACCACCGCATCATCGGCAAAACGCCGGTCGGCGAACGCTACCTCGAGTTTCTCGGTGCCAAAGCCGTTGAGCGCGCCCACTTTCGCCATTTCGGCGACCGCCAACCGCACCTCGGAGCCCTCGAGAACCGCTAGTGTCAGCGGTGCATTGACAGCCCCGCGCGCAGGCGCACAGCGCCGCAGGACCCGAAGGACGAGAACATGCCACTCACCGTCGTCGACAAGGACTCGATCACCGCGGCACTTTTCGCCGAGTGGTCCACTGTGCGGTCACTCGCGGCGCAACTGAGCGACGAGCAGTGGTCGGCGCCATCTGTGCTCCCGGGCTGGACCAACGCCGACATCGTTGCGCACATCATCGGCACGGAGAGCATGCTCGCCGGCCGGGATGTCGAGGCTGCCGACGACATCGCCTCGCGAACGCACGTGAAGAATCCGATCGGCGAACTCAACGAGCGATGGGCCGATCACTTCCGTGACAAGCCTCGGGAAGAGGTACTCGCCGCACTCGACGAGATCATCGAGGTGCGCACCGCAGCACTCACGGCGATGACGCGGGACGAGTTCGACGCGCAGACGGCCACTCCGGCCGGGCCCGACACCTACGGGCGATTCATGCGCATCCGCGTCTTCGACTGCTGGATTCACGAGATCGATCTGCGTGACGCCCTTGCCGACGGCGTGCCGTCCGATCCTGTCGCCGCGGGCGTCGCACTCGACGAGATCTGCTCGTCGTTGCCGTTCGTGGTGGGCAAGCGTGCGTCGGCGCCCGAGGGCAGCAGGGTTCGGTTCGAGATCGGTGGTGTCGCACCTCGTGACGCCAGGGTCGCGGTGGAGGGGCGTGCCGGGCTCGTCGAGTCATTCGACGGTGGCGACGACGCCGCGGACGTCACCCTGCGGGTCGACGGAGTCGACTTGGCCCGCCTGGTCGGCGGTCGGCGTGATGCGGATCCGAGCACGGTGCACGTCACCGGTGACGAGGGGCTGGCGAAGGACGTGCTCGCTCGGCTCGACTATGTGATCTGAGACGTCGAACGGGTTTTCTATCGGGTTTTGAGATATCGCATCGGTCAATTTTAGTTACCCAAGAAAGTGTCATCTGAACGATCGATACCGGGGGTATCGGGGGGTATTAAATACCCCTATCGCACACCTTGTTCGGGATCGCGAAGTTGCTTTCCACGCCCGAACGCTCGGGCTTCGCTTCCTGCAATCGTGCGTGCGGGTAGAGGATCGCTCAGCAGGGTGCGCACCAAGGTCGACGACGGACCGAGGTCGTCGTCGCTGCCCACGACGACGACGTTGCCGGTTCGACGTCCCTTGAGCATCGCGGGATCGGCGATCAGCATGACATTGGCGAAGACCTCCGCGACTGCTGCGGCGTCGGCGCGCACCAGGTCGAGAGTTCGCGCATCGCCGCAGTTGGCGAGATAGAGCCCGCCGGGAGTCAACACTCGTTTGACCGCCTGTACGAACTCGACGGTCGTCAGATGCGACGGCGTACGCGCGTCGGCGAAGGCATCGCGGATCACCACGTCCCGCGACCCCTCGGTCAGCGACTCGGTCACGGACCGCGCATCGCCGACGCGAATACGTAACAGCGGTGCGCGGCAGGTCGAACCACTCCCGCACCAATCGGGCGAGCTCCGCGTCGATCTCGACCGCAACCTGCCTCGCCCGCGGGTAGCGGTCGGCCAGGTTCCGGGGAAGCGCGCACGCCGCCCCGCCGAGGTGGAGAACTCGTAGCGGCGTCGACGTATCGGGATATCTGTCCTCGATGACCGCCGCCATCTGCCGGAGATATTCGAAATCGAGTGCCGACGGATCGTCGGGGTGGATGTGCGAACTGTGTGTCCCGTTGATGAGGAGCAGCCAGCCGCCCGAGATGGGATCGGCAACCACCTCGGCGGTGCCGCTGTCGATCGGGTGGCTACCCGGGACGGGTGCGGGACGGGGTTTGGCCATGAGGTGACGATACGATCGCGCGGTGCGTCGAGCCCCATCCAGTACCAGTCCGCGCGCGTTAGGTCCGGCGGGTCGAGCACTCGACGTCCCCGTCGGCCTGTGCGTCGGCTACCTCCTCGACCGCGCACTGGGCGACCCACGCCGGTGGCATCCCGTCGCCGGTATCGGGCGCGCGATCGGCCGACTCGAGCGCAGCGTCTACGCCGACTCGCGCTCGGCGGGCGTAGGTTTCGCCGCGACGTCGGTCTGTGCGGCGATCGCCGTCGGCGTCGGAGTCGACAGCGCCACCAGGCGCGTCGATTTCTCCCCTGTGCGGATTGCGACCATTGCCGCGGTGACCTGGGCAGTACTCGGTGGCACCACGCTCAACCGGGTCGGGCGCGAGGTGGCGGACAGTCTCTCCGTCGACGACATCGACGCCGCCCGCGCCCTGGTACCCAGCCTGTGTGGTCGCGACCCCGAACACCTCGACGCTGCCGGGATCGTGCGTGCCGCAGTCGAATCGATCGCCGAGAACACCTCGGATGCTGCTGTGGCCCCGCTGTTCTGGGGTGGCGTCGCGGGTGTGCCGGGGCTGATCGCGTACCGAACCGTCAACACCCTCGATTCGATGGTCGGCTACCGCAGCGACCGGTACCGACGGTTCGGATGGGCTTCGGCGCGACTCGACGACGTCGCAAACCTCGTGCCGGCACGGCTCGCCGGGGTGTTGGTCGTTGTGCTCGGAGACGACCGCGCAGGCGCTCTGCGCGCGTGGCGACGCGATGCCGCGGCGCATCCGAGTCCGAACGCGGGCGTCGTCGAATCGTCGTTCGCGGGAGCGCTGGGGCTTCGTCTGGGCGGTCGCACGGTGTACCCGCACGGCGTCGAAGAGCGTCCCGCGCTCGGAGACGGTCACCCGCCGGAGGTTGCGGATCTGTATTCGACGACGCACCTGTCGCGGCGGGTACAGCTCGGAGCTCTGGCATCGAGTGCGTTGATCGCGTGCGTGCTCGGCGCAGTTCGACAGCGTCGGCTGCTCAGCCGCCGTAGCGCTGGGTGAGCTTGTCGCGGACGTCGTCGGGCGCGTGTTCGGTGTCCGGACCGAGGCCGATCCGAGTCGTCTCGGAGTGGTCGGAGTCGTCGACGGCGGTGTCGCCACGCAGTTCTGCGCGCAATCGTTTGCGGCGCGCGGCGCGTTCGGAGGTGACACTCGCAGAGGTCGCGGCGGCGGGGGGCTGCGAATCCGTGGTCACCGCAGCGGAATCCGTCGACGCCGTGCCGCGTGTCCGGCGACGCTGCTTGATCTCGGCATAGATGAAGTACCCGGCCCCGAGCGGAGCCATGATTCCGAACGCGAGCCACTGCAGCCCGTAGGAGAGATAGGGGCCGGAATCGAGTTGGGGAAGCGGGATCTCACCGAGCGCTCCCGGCTGGTTCGGCGAAATCTGGATATAGAAGGGGTCCATTGCGGTGGACGTCGCGCGCGACAGTTCACCGGGGTCGATCGTGTACACCGACAGCGCGCCGTCGACGACCGCCGCGCCCCGACCCGGCGACGTGCCCTCGCCGGCCCTGATTCGACCGTCGATGGTCACCTCACCCTGTGGCGGTGGGGGAACGACCGGAGTCTGGCCCTGCTCGGGTCGCACGTATCCACGGTCGACGACCAGCACGCGGTCTGAATCCGCGACCCGGAACGGTGTCAGGACCTCGACGGCCGGGCGCTCGCCGACCGAACGCAATCGCACGAGGGCCTGCTTGTCGGTCAGGAAGGTGCCGGTGATGTGAACCTCGCGCCACTCGGTGTCGGATCGGAATCCGCTACCGGCAGGCGCCACGGACGCCAGGGGAACGGGCGCGATCGACACCGCCTGCTCGATGAGGTGGTTGCGGTCGCTGGTTTTGCTGTTCTTACCCAGTTGCCACGGAGCGAGGATGGAAAAACACAGCGCCGCGAATGCCACGACCACCACGGCCAGGGCAATCCACCCAGGTCGGAGGAAGGTTCGCAGCACACGCATGCCTCAACGGTACCGAGGTGCCCGCAGACGTCGCCTGTGCGGGGCGCCGTTCGACGCCGCGGCGGCTAACTGTTGCCCAGGCGGTCGTTGACCCAGGCCAACATACCCGGAACGGCCGCCTCGATCTGTTGACGGGTGAGCGCGAAATCTCCCTGTGTCCCGTAGTACGGGTCGGCGACGTCGAGGTCGTCGCCTGCGTCGGGGTCGAAGCTGCGCAGCAGGCGCACGCGGTCGCCGAGCCGTTTGCGTTCGAGATCCTTGGCGTGGCCGGAATCCATCGCGACGAGCAGGTCCGCATCGAAGTCGTCGGGGGCCAGATGTGCCGCGGTGTGGGCGTCGGAGTAGCCGTGGGCGAGCAGTTCGGTGCGTGCGCGATTGTCGGCGGGTTCGCCGACGTGCCAGCTACTGGTACCCCGACTGGTCACTCGGACCCTGTCGGAGAGCCCGGCGTCGTCGATGGCGGAGCGGAAAATGTTCTGCGCCATCGGCGACCGGCAGATGTTGCCCGTGCACACGAAACAGACGTGTAGTTGATCAGACACCTAGGACCTCACGCAGATCGACAACAGAATCGACGCGCCACGAGGCAGCGTCCCCTTCCCCGGCCCGAGCGTAACCCCACGAGACAAAGACCGTCGGGATTCCGAAGCTCTCGGCACCCTCGACATCGTGCGAACGGTCGCCGATCATCACGACGGGGTGATCGGGAAGTCCGGTGTCCGGGTCGGGCGCGATGCCCGATTGCCTCAGTGCCCACGCGATCACGTCGGCCTTGCTGCGACGTGAACCGTCGTCACTGGCACCGCAGATCGCCTCGAAGTGGTCGGCGAGCGCAAAATGCTCGAGGATCGCTCGCGCCGTGTTCTCGTTCTTCGACGTCGCGATCGTCATCTTCCGGCCTCGGGCCGCCAGATCCTCGACAAGCTCGCGGATCTGCGGGAACACCGAATTCTCGAGCCATCCGACGTCGGTGTAGCGCTTGCGATAGGCGCGCATCGCCTCGTCGGCGGTCTCCTGATCGAGTCCGAGGCCGGTGAGCGTGTCGATCATCGGCGGTCCCGCGACTCCCGCGACCACGTCGTCGGGTGGCTCGGGCGCTCCGACCTCGGCGAGGGCGTACCGGAAGCTGTTGACGATGCCGGAGAAGCTGTCGGTGATCGTGCCGTCGAGGTCGAACAACAGTGCTGTCCGCGGATCACGCGGATCTGCCGGAGAAGTCACGGCTCCATCGTGACATGTACCGCCGTGGGTGTCCGAATAGCGTGGTGCGGTCGGGGTGTCCGTCGGCCCTCGACCGTTAGGCTCGACGGTTATGACAGCAGGCTCGATTCCGCAGGACGGCGTGTACCGGCTCAGCCGACACGGCGACGTCGACGTTGAGCCCGGCGTCGTCGATTTCGCCGTCAACGTCCGCGGCGAGGCGCCGGAGTTCGTCCGCGCAGCGATCGTCGACGCCTGTGCACACCTCGCGTCGTATCCGAGTGCCGCGCACGCCGATACCGCGATCGCTGCGATCTGTGCGCTGCACCAACGGGATCCGAGCGAGGTCATGCTGCTCGCGGGTGCCGCGGACGGGTTCGAGATGCTGCCGCGGCTCGGCTTTCGGCATGCCGCGCTCGTCCAGCCGTCGTTCACCGAGCCGGAGATCGCGCTGCGGGCAGCCGGAATCCCCATCACCCAGGTGGAATTGCCGCCGCCGTGGCGCATCGACCCCGACGACATCGCCGACCGTATCCCCGACGATGCCGACCTCGTCGTCGTCGGCAACCCGACCAACCCGACGTCGGTGTTGCACAGTAGAGCCGCGCTCGATGCCATGCGCAGGCCGGGTCGAATACTCGTCGTCGACGAGGCGTTCGCCGACCTCACCGTCGACGCGGTTACCGGAGAGCGTGAGCCGGAGTCCGTCGCGTCGATGCGAGCCGACGACGTCGTTGTGATCCGCAGTGTGACAAAGACCTTCGGACTTGCCGGCCTGCGCGCGGGGTACCTCCTGGCGTCACCCGAGATCGTCGAACGGTTGAGCCGAGGGCGTCGACCATGGCCGTTGTCGACGCCCGCGCTCGCCGCGCTGGCGGAGTGCGTCGGTCCCGCCGGACAACGCTTCTGCGACGACGCCGCTCGCGCCGTCGCGGCCGAGCGAGAATTCATGCTGGAGCGGCTCGCACTCGCGGGGATCAGGGTGTGCACACCACCCACCGCGCCGTTCATCCTCATCGAGATGCCGAATGGCATCGCGGTCAAGAATGCCCTTCGCGCAGCGGGTTTCGGAGTGCGGAGCTGCGCCAACTTCGTCGGCCTCGACGGCGATCACCTGCGGCTCGCGGTACGCGACAACGCCACTGTCACCGCGATGGTCGACGCACTCGCCCGCGCACGAAAGGACGTCGACGATGACGCATGAGGATGAGTTCGCAACGGGGACATCAGGGGTTGAGACATCAGTGGGGTCGGTTGCCGATCTACTCGATCGCGTCTACCCGCCGAGGTTGGCGGAAGCGTGGGACTCGGTGGGACTCGTGTGTGGGGATCGCACGGAAGCCGTTGCGCGGGCGCTGATCTGCGTCGACGTCACCGATGCCGTCGTCGACGCGGCGGTCGCAGGCGACGTCGACATCATCGTCGCGCATCATCCGCTGCTGTTGCGGGGCGTCGATTCGGTTGCCGCCGACACCGCGAAAGGCTCTGTGCTGCATCGGCTGATCCGCTCGCACACGGCGTTGTTCACCGCGCACACCAACGCCGACAGCGCGCGTCCGGGGGTGTCGGATGCGCTGGCAGACGTACTCGGTGTCGTCGACACGTCGCCGCTGCAGCCGGCGCCGCTGGCACCGATGGACAAGTGGGTGGTCATGGTGCCCGAGGGCAGCGCCGAGCAGGTCAGCGAGGCGATGTTCGCCGCGGGAGCCGGGGCGATCGGTGAATACCGCGACTGCGCGTGGTCGGTGGTCGGCGTCGGGCAGTTCGAGGCGCGAGGTGCGGCCAACCCGACGATCGGGTCGCTGGGCGAACGTACGCATGTCGACGAAGCGCGGGTGGAAATGGTCGCGGCGCGGGGGCTGCGCCGCTCAGTGCTTGCCGCGTTGCGCGCTGCTCACCCCTACGAGGAGCCCGCGTTCGACATCCTCGCCGAGGAAGCCATCGACTCTGATACCGGTCTCGGCAGAATCGGGCGGCTCGCATCGCCGTCGACGGTCGGGGAGTTCGTGACGCGAGCCGCCGGCGCGCTGCGCTCGCCGTGGGGAGTGCGTGCAACCGGTGAGCCCGACCGTGTAGTCGAGACCATTGCTGTGTGCGGCGGGGCCGGCGACTCGCTGCTCGATACGGTGCGGGGCCTCGGCGTCGACCTGTATCTGACCGGCGACCTGCGGCACCATCCGGTCGACGAGGCACTACGCGCCGGCGGACCGGTGCTGGTCGACGCGGGGCACTGGGCCACCGAATTCCCGTGGTGCACACAGGTTGCCGAACTGCTGGCGGACAAGCTCGCGCTCGACGTCGAGGTCTTCGCGACGCCGACGGACCCGTTCACGGTGCATGCGGATTGCTGAGCCACGGCGGGTACCGCGTACCGTTGACCGAACGTGTGAACCGAGGAGGCCCCATGAAAGTCGATGCCGAGTGAAGGCCGACCCGTCCGCGCAGCGGCAGTTGCTCGACCTTGCCGACGCCGATGCCGTCGTTGCCCGCGTCGACCATCGCGGCAGATCACTTCCAGAGGTAGCCGAGATCGCCGAGCTCACCACCCGGATCGACTCGACTCGCGACGACCTCGTGCGCGCCGACATCTCCGCTGAAGACCTCACCCGCGAGTATCGACGCGTCGACAGCGAGGTGACCGGGATGGCCGACCGCGAGCGCAAGGACTCCGCGTTGCTCGCCGGCGGGGGCCTGGCGCCCAAGGCATTGTCGGAGTTGCAGCACGAACTCGGCAGCCTCGCGCGCCGCCGCTCAGTCCTCGAAGACGACCTCCTCGGCGTAATGGAACGACAGGAAGCCGTCGAAGCAGAACGGCAACGCGCCTCGGCGACAGTCGAACATCTGCAGACCCAGCTCGCCGACGCCGAGAAACGACGCGACGAGGCCAAAGCGACCATCGACGCCGATCGTGAGGTCGCGACGACGCGCCGCGAGGCGATCGCCGGTGACATTCCCGCCGACCTTCTCGCGATCTACGACCGTCAGCGCGCCGCGGGCAAGGTTGGCGCGGGTCTGTTGCGGGCACGACGCTGCGGAGCATGCCGGATGGAGCTCGACCGCGGGACCCTCGCGTCGATCGCCGCTGCCGCCGCAGACGACGTGGTCCGGTGCGAGGAGTGCGGCGCGGTTCTCGTCCGCACCAACGAGTCCGGTCTGTAGGCGTAACCGTGAGCTCTGGCTCCGTGGCCACACCGTCGTGGCAGGGACAGCGCGCAGAACCGACGCGCCTGGTGCTCCTACGTCACGGCCAGACGCCGCTGTCGATCGAACGACGTTATTCGGGGCGGGGCAACCCGCGGCTGACCGAGCTGGGGGAGCAGCAGGCACTCGCCGCGGCGTCGAGAATCGCCGCGGAGGTCGAGGTCGCCGCCGTGGTCAGTTCGCCACTCGACCGCGCACGCCAGACCGCGCAGGCCGTTGTCGACCGGATCGGCGGCGAGGTGATCGAGGATGCCGGCTTCATCGAGAACGACTTCGGTGGCTGGGAAGGGCTGACGTTTTCCGAGGCCGCTGCCCGCGACCCGCAGATACACGCCCGCTGGCTCGGCGACCACACCGCCCCGGCACCGGACGGCGAGAGCTTCGCGCAGGTTGCTGAGCGGGTGGTCGCCGCGAAAGACCAACTGGTGCAGAAGTATTCGGGGCAGACCGTTGTGGTGGTGTCGCACGTGACCCCGATCAAGACGCTGCTCCAACACGCGCTGACGGTCGGGCCGGAGCTGCTGTTCCACCTCCACCTCGACCTCGCGTCCGTATCGGTCACCGAGTTCTACCCCGACGGCGGCTCGGTGGTGCGCTCGGTCAACGAGACCGCGCACCTGCCCTGACCGGGCCGACTGGGCGTCGCGTACCGCCGACTGGGCGTCACACACTGTCGACTGGGCGTCACACACTGTCGACTGGGCGTCGCATACCGCCGAGTGGGCGTCGTGTAGTGCCGAGTGGGTATATCAGGACCGAGGGCGAACGAGTCGGCGTGTAAGCCGGATCCTGTGCCGACACGAAGTCGGCGGCGACCATCCATCTGGACACACCGTTGCCGGGTGCCTCGAGCGGCCAACCCACGGACTCGGGCGAGCAGCCCTCGATCATCCGTGCACACGCACCTCACGGTCCGTGCTTCGGCCTTGCTCCGGGTGGGGTTTACCAAGCCGGCGCGGTCACCCGCGCCGCTGGTGCGCTCTTACCGCACCGTTTCACCCTTACCGACCTCGCGGTCGGCGGTCTGTTCTCTGTGGCACTGTCCCGCGGGTCACCCCGGGTTGCCGTTGACAACCACCCTGCTCTGCGGAGTCCGGACTTTCCTCGGCGCGCGGCATTACCAGTGACCTGGCCGTTCCGCTCGCCGCGGCCGCCCGGCCGACTCGTTCGCCCGTACAGCTTAGCCCGCTGACACGCGCGCACAGCACGCCCGGTGAGCAGTGGGGAGCGCACGATCGACGTCCTGCTGCGCCCAGTCGACGGTGAGAGGCGCCCAGTCGACGGTGAGAGGCGCCCAGTCGGCGTTCTGGTGCGCCCAGTCGGCATTCTGGAGCGCACGGTCGGCGATAGTGTCGAGTGTGTGCAGCGCAGATTCTCCGCCCCCGATATCGACTTCGAGTCGATCCGCACCGAGCTGGGGATCTGCGAGGACTACGGCGAAGCCGCGCTCGACGAGGCGGAGCACGCGGTCGACGCACACGCCGCCGAGCGGGTTGACCGCCGCGACATTCCGCTGGTCACGATCGACCCGCCGGGGTCGATGGACCTCGACCAGGCGGTTGCGATGTCGTTCGACGCAGACGGTTTCGAGGTCCACTACGCGATAGCCGACGTCGCCGCGCTCGTTCGGCCTGAGCATGCACTCGACGCCGAGAGTCGACGCCGCGGCGCGACCATCTACTTTCCCGACGGCTCGGTGCCGTTGCATCCCAGGGTGCTGTCGGAGGGATCGGGATCGCTGCTCCCCGGCGTGACGCGTCCCGCGGTGCTGTGGACGATTCGCGTCGCACCCGACGGCGAAGTGGCCGGAGTGCAACTCGAGCGCGCACTCGTGGAATCGGTCGCACGACTCGACTATGCGGGAGTGACCGCGGACGCCGCCGCGCGCACCCTGCATCCGTCGATCAGCGCGCTCCCGGCGTTCGGTGAGCTCCGACGTCGAGTTGCGTTGGCGCGCGGAGCAATCGAGCTCGACCTTCCCGACCAAGAGGTGACCCGCGTCGACGACGGCTGGGTGCTCTCCCTCGCGGCTCGCACGCCCGCCGATATGTGGAACTCGCAGTTGTCGTTACTCACCGGCACCTGCGCGGGAACGATCATGGCCGACGCAGGAATCGGTCTGCTGCGCACGCTGCCGCCGGCGCCAGCAGATGCCGTCGACAAACTCAGGGCGACCGCCGACGCTCTCGACGTGACATGGCCCGACGACGCGACTCCCGGACAGTTCCTCGCCGGACTTCCGGTCGACGAGCCGTCGACCCTCGCCCTGATGTCGCAGGCGAGTTCGCTGATGCGTGGCGCGGGGTACCTGCCGCTCGGTGTGCAGACCGGCGAGGCGAACACGGCCCCTGCAACGCGCGACGAGATGGTGCACTCGGCGATCGGTGGGGTCTACGCACACGTGACCGCGCCGCTGCGACGCCTCGGCGATCGATTCGCCACCGAGGTGTGCCTGGCCGTCACATCGGGAAACCCGGTGCCCGACTGGGTGTTACGTGCGCTGCCGACCCTGCCGGGCATCCTGCGATCCGCCGACTCGCTCGGGTCGTCTGCCGACCGGGAGAGTCTCGACCTCGCCGAGTCGGTGATCCTCGCCGACCGTGTCGGAGAGCGCTTCGACGCCGTGGTCCTCTCCGAGGCGACAGCGAAGAAGCGCGCGAAGATCTTCATCGAGCAACCGCCGATCCTCGCCGAATCCGAGGGTTCTCCGACCGCGGCCTCCAACATCGAGGTCACCCTGACCGCAGCCGACCCGACGTCGCGGACGGTCCGCTTCGCGCCATCGGACGCCTAGCGATCGCTCGCATCGGACGCTTGGGCGTCAGAGATCCTTGGATGCCTTGCGGTATGCGGCAATCGCCTGCTCGCCGTTGGCCTGTTCACGAGCGTCGATCCGGCCGAGCACGAACAGGTCCAAGCCCGACAACTCGCCCGACGCCGCCAGCTCGGCCAGCCGCGCGCGGTTGATCCGCGAGTCGTTGTAGTCGCCCAACGCCGACTGGAGTTCTTTGGCCGTCTGCGAGATCTTCTTGTACTTCTTCTTCTGCAGGGGCTCGGCGGCATCGGTGCTGTAGCGCAGTCGTTTTGCGCGCTTGCGGATGGTGTGCAACTGCTCCGACCACTCGTGCGATCCCTCGGTCAGCTCTGCGAGTTCGCGTTGGGATTTCCGAATGTGCTTGCGGCTCTTGGTGATCGCCTTGTCGACTGCGGTGGTCGCGGGCAGGTCGGCGTCTGGTCCGGCAGGCGGATCGGCGATCAGTTCGTCGATGGCGTCGAGTAGTCGGAAGTAGCGTTCCGAATTCATCGCCGCGTGGGTCGCGGCGACGGCGCGGTCGTGTGCCGCGGATTCCTTGCCCGCCAACGCGTTCACCAGCGTCTCCGACGCGACCTCGTCGCGCAGCAGAGCGCTGTCGATCTCCAGTTGCACCTCGGAATCGCGTGCGTCGCCGAGAATGCGTGCCAGCAGTTTCAGTTCGCCTGCGATGTGGTCGGTGCGCGCGGCGTCGAGCACCGTCGGAAAGCCGGAGAACACACTGCGCATGCGGCGTGCGGTCACGCGCATCTGGTGCACGGCGTCGTCGGCGTCCTCACGAACCAGCGGATCCCAGGCGATGAGCGAGTTCCGGTGCCGGGTGACGTCGGCGATCACCAATTCGAGCGCCGACGGGTGACGGCCCAGTGTGGCAGGCGGTGTCACCGCAGGCGTCGAGCCGATGGCTCGTGCGAGTTTCGACGCACTCGACGGTTCCCGACCGCCCGCGCCACGGAGCAGTTTGTGTGCGGCCTTGAGCAGTTTCGGGGTGCCGCCCTCGAGGAGTTCGATCTCCCACTCGGACCACTGCTGCGACGACCCGCCCGGCAGCAGCGACTGCGCTGTCACACGGTCGTCGGCGAACTCGGCGAGCTTCACGCCGTCGGTTCCCAGCAGCGTCGTGATCGTGCGGACGGTCGAGATCGCCGCCACGGGCATCAGTGGCCGATGTCGGGTGTAGACGAGTACCGGGTCGACGAGTGCGTCGGGGATGTCGCCGTCGGCGGGCGCGTCGTCGAAGGTCACCTGCAGTTCGCGTCGTGCGCCGGGGACATCGGCGGGCCGCTTGAGGTGCCACCCCTCGTCGTGCCCACCGCGCCTGCGCCGCATGGTGATTCGGTTCGACGCCAGGTCGAGGTTCTCTGTGTCGAAGTACGTCGCGTCGAGAGTGAACGTCTCCGGCTCCGTGGCCGCCACCACGCCCGGGAGGACGCGAAGGTCGGGCGGTGTGATGCCCGGATCGACATCGAATTTGAGCTCCACCTCGACCTGCTCGCTTGCGGGCAACTCGTTCTCCTGTCGGTATTAGGTGATTTGAGTCTAGGCGACCGGGTCAGCGATCGGCGAAGACATCGGTCGCTTCGACGAGGTGATGTGCGATGCCCGGCTCGAACGATGCGTGGCCTGCGTCGGCGACGACGTGCAGGGTCGCCGACGGCCACGCGCGGTGGAGATCCCAGGCGCTGCGCATCGGACACACGACGTCGTATCGGCCCTGCACGATCACCGCCGGTATGTGTGCGATGCGGTCGATGTCGCGGAGTAGCTGGCCATCCTCGAGGAAGCCGTGATTGACGAAGTAGTGATTCTCGATCGAGGCGAACGCGAGGTCGAACCGCGGTCCCGCGTCTTCCTTCGACGCCGCTGCCTCCTCGGGCTTGGGGATGAGGTAGCTCGTCGCCTGCTCCCAGCCGGTCCAGGCACGTGCGGCGGCAACCGCGACGTCGGGGTCATCGGAGGTGAGTAGTCGGTGATAGGCGGCGACGAGGTCACCGTCGCGTTCGTCTTCGGGTATCGGTGCGAGATACGACTCCCACACGTCGGGGTAGATACGCGCGGCACCGCCGTTGTAGTACCAGTCGATTTCACTGCGACGCAGCAGGAAGATGCCGCGGAGCACCAACTCGGTGACGCGGTCGGGGTGTGCCTGCGCGTAGGCGAGCCCGAGCGTCGAACCCCACGAGCCGCCGAACACCTGCCAGTGCTCGATGCCGAGGTGTGTGCGCAACGACTCCATGTCGGCGATCAACTTGGGAGTGGTGTTCACCGAGAGGTCGGCGCCGTCGGCGATGTGGGGACGCGACTTTCCGCAGCCGCGTTGGTCGAACAAGACGATCCGATAGCGCGCGGGGTCGAAGAAGCGACGTTGATCGGGGGAGGTGCCTCCGCCGGGACCGCCGTGGACGAACACCGCCGGCTTGCCCTCGGGATTGCCGGAGGTCTCCCAATAGATCTCCTGGCCGTCGTCGACAGCCAGATGTCCCGACGCGTAGGGCTCGATGGGCGGGTAGAGGCTTCGCATGCCCTCACCCTATGCCGACCTGATTCGGATCGGCCGCGCCGATGCGAATCAGACCGGCCGCGCCGGGTGTGGATCAGATCTGTCGGTCAGTAGCTGTGCTCGGGAGCGGGGAACACTCCGCGGCGCACCTCGTCGGCGTAAGTCGCTGCGGCTGTGCGCAATTCGCCGCCGACGTCGGCGTACCGCTTGACGAACCGTGCGGTCTTGCCGTGCGTGAAGCCTGCCATGTCCTGCCAGACGAGCACCTGGGCATCGGTTTCGTTGCCCGCTCCGATGCCGACCGTCGGGATGGTGAGTTTGCGCGTGATCTGTGCCGCGAGTTCTGCGGGGACCATTTCCATGACGACGGCGAATGCACCGGCTTCCTGGACGGCGATCGCGTCGGCGATGAGCTGGTCCGCCGCGTCGCCGCGACCCTGGACGCGGAAGCCGCCGAGTCCGTTGACGCTCTGCGGGGTGAAACCGATGTGCGCCATCACGGGGATTCCGGCTGCGGTCAGCGTGGCGATCTGGTCGGCAACGCGTTCTCCGCCTTCGAGTTTGACCGCGTGTGCTCCGGTCTCCTTGAAGAAGCGGACGGCCGTCTCGAGTGCCTGCTGCGGGCCTGCTTCGTAGCTGCCGAACGGGAGGTCGGCGACGACGAGCGCGTGGGGTGCGCCGCGGACGACGGCGCGCGCGAGCGGGATCAGCTCGTCGATCGAGACGGGGATGGTGGTGTCGTAACCGAGGACGACGTTGGCGGCGGAATCGCCGACCAGCAGAACCGGGATCTCGGCATCGTCGAAGATGCGGGCCGTCGAATAGTCGTATGCGGTCAGCATCGACCACTTCTCGCCTTGCTCTTTCATCTGTGCCAGATGATGGATGCGGGTGGTGCGTCGACGCGGAGCGGCTTCGCCGGATGTTGGAGCGCCACCGTAGATGGGCGCGTCGGAATGAGCTGCCTCGTGGGACATCGTTGTCTCTTTTCTTCCTCGAGTCCCGCATGGCGGGTACCCGGGCTGTGTTCGGACGCCTCCATGGTCCCACCGAAGCGCTCCGCGAAAACCCCCGGTAGACGTGTGATTGCTCACATCTGGAGTGCGGGTGTTGTCGGGGCGGCGATGCTCGCGCCCGTACCATCACCGTGGTGACCTGCTCTTTTCTTGCGCGGCGGCCTGTGCGGTCTCGGCGTGTGTCAGGCCGGCGTCACGTGCGGCTGCTGACCGCGGTGATGGTGGGTCTGCTGGTGTGCGCGGGTTGCGCGTCGACCGAGCACGCCGCCGACACCGGGGCAATCGAGTGGGGAGTGTGCGCACAGGGTGTGGGCACAGGCCCGTCCGCCGCGCGGGTGGAGTGCGGGACGCTCGCGGTGCCACTCGACCCGGCAAAGCCGCAGGGCCGCACGATCACGCTCGCGGTCGCCCGGCTGCGGGCATCGCAGCGCAGCGACTCGACGGTGGTGGTCAATCCTGGAGGACCCGGCGCGTCGGGCGTCGACTATCTGCTGGGGGCGGCGGATCGTCTTGCGGCGCAACGATTCACGACGCACAGCGACGTGGTCGCGTTTGATCCTCGAGGTGTCGGTGCGTCGGCGCCGACGGTGCGGTGTCGGACGGCAACCGAACTCGACGCCGAGCGCGAGGCCGACAGCGGGGATCGTTCGCCGCAGGGAATCGCCGCCGCCGAGGCGACCAATCGTGGCATTGCACGCAAGTGTTCGACGCGAACCGGCGACGAGTTCCTCGGACTCGTCGGTACGTCGCAGGTCGTCGACGACGTCGACCGACTCCGCGCTGCACTCGGCCGCTCCCGGATCGACTTCATCGGATTCTCGTACGGCTCGAAAATCGCGCTCGAGTACGAGCAGCGCTACCCGGACCGACTGTTTCGGATGGTCATCGACGGCGCGGTCGACCCCGCCGCGAATCCGGTCGACACCTCCGTCGCGCAGGCGAGGTCGTTCCAGGAGGTCTTCGACGCCTTCGCTCGTGACTGCACGCGGATGCCCGGGTGCGCGCTCGGCGCCGACCCCGCGGGCGCGCTGGTGCAGTACCAACGTCTCGTGCGGCCGTTGTCACAGCGCCCCGTGCCCGCAGGAGGCGGCCGGACTCTCGACTTTCAATCGGCCGTCGACGGCACGAGCATGGCGCTGTATCGCACCGACCTGTGGCCGACGCTGCGCTCAGGACTCGCCGACCTCGCTGCCGGACGTGGCGGGGAGACGCTGATGTCACTCGCCGACCTGTTGGAGGGCCGTGGACCCGGCGGAACCTACGACAACTCCGCCGACGCCTACCTCGCGATCGGGTGTGCCGACGGGCCGCGCATCACCGACCGCGCCGCCAACGACGACCTCGATCGCAGACTTCGCGCCGCCGCGCCCTACTCCGACGACGGCCGCGGCACAGGGCACGCCCCGCTCGATCCGTGCGCCTTCTGGCCGCCGGAGAGCGCTGCCACGGCTCGGTCGGAGCCGGGGGTGGCGTCGAGTGTGCCGACTCCCACGCCGCTGATCGTCGCGGTGACGCACGATCCGGCGACCCCGTACGCCGTGGGCGAGGAGATGGCTCGGCGGACACACGGCACGTTGATCACCGTCGACGGATACGGCCACACCGCGGCGCTACAGGGTAATCGGTGTGTCGACGAGGCCGTTGACGATTACCTTTTGAATCTCGATGGGTTGAACGGACCTCTCGCATGCTGAGATGGCCGCGCCAAATGTGCAGGTTGTCGAGTTTGAATTATGAACGTAACACCGATTTAACAGGCTACTTCTAATGTCGGCGGTCATGGATCGCCAAAAGGAATTCGTGCTGCGGACCCTCGAAGAGCGCGACATCCGATTCGTTCGTCTCTGGTTCACCGACGTCCTGGGATATCTGAAATCCGTGGCGATCGCGCCCGCAGAACTCGAAGGCGCGTTCTCAGAGGGTATAGGTTTCGACGGCTCGGCCATCGAAGGTTTCTCGCGTGTCTCCGAAGCCGACACCGTCGCCAAGCCCGATCCGTCGACGTTCCAGATCCTGCCGTGGACCACGTCGTCGGGCAGACACCACTCGGCACGCATGTTCTGCGACATCGTGATGCCCGACGGCACGCCGAGCTGGGCCGACTCGCGGCATGTGCTGCGTCGCCAGCTCAACAAGGCTGCCGACCAGGGATTCAGCTGCTACGTCCACCCCGAGATCGAGTTCTTCCTCCTCAAGGACGCACCCCTCGACGGCAGCGTGCCAACGCCCGCCGACAGCGGTGGCTACTTCGATCAGGCCGTTCACGACGCCGCTCCCAACTTCCGCAGGCACGCGATCGAAGCGCTCGAGTCGATGGGCATCTCCGTCGAGTTCTCGCATCACGAAGGTGCGCCGGGGCAGCAGGAGATCGACCTGCGTTACGCGGATGCGCTCTCGATGGCCGACAACGTGATGACGTTCCGGTACCTCATCAAGGAGGTCGCGATCGGTGAGGGTGTGTGGGCGACGTTCATGCCCAAGCCGTTCAGCGATCACCCCGGATCGGCGATGCACACCCACATGAGCCTGTTCGAGGGTGACGCCAACGCCTTCCACAACCCCGACGATCCGATGCAGTTGTCGGAGACCGGCAAGAAGTTCATCGCGGGAATCCTGCACCACGCCAACGAGATCAGCGCGGTCACGAATCAGTGGGTGAACAGCTACAAGCGCCTCATCTACGGTGGTGAGGCTCCGACAGCGGCCACCTGGGGTGGTGCGAACCGCTCGGCGCTCGTGCGTCTGCCGCTCTACACGCCGAACAAGGCGTCGTCGCGTCGCGTCGAGGTCCGTAGCCCTGACTCCGCGTGCAACCCCTACCTGACCTTCGCGGTGCTGCTCGCCGCTGGGCTGAAGGGGGTCGTCGAGGACTATGAACTGCCCGATGAGGCCGAGGACGACGTGTGGGCGCTCACGCCCGCGGAGCGTCGTGCAATGGGCTACAAGGAACTGCCGGGCAGCCTCGCCGATGCACTGCACCAGATGGAGAAGTCGGAGTTGCTGGCCGAGACACTCGGCGAGCACGTCTTCGACTACTTCCTGCGCAACAAGTGGGCTGAGTGGGACAACTATCGCAGCCTGGTCACGCCGTTCGAGCTGAAGAACTACCTGCCGCTCTAGCTCCATGTTGGCAACCCGTGTCCGGTATCGGTATGCGGGACGCTATTTTCTTAGGTGTGACAACACTTCGAGGTCGGGGCGGCGTACCGGCAGCAGGGCGTCTGGGTCTGCTTGACCCCGACGCCGAGAAGAATCTCTCCGACCTCGGCTGGAACAACGAGGAGTCCATCGAACTCCTGTGGTCGCTGTCGCGTTCTCCCGACGCCGACCTCGCACTGCGCGCGATTGTCCGGATGCGATCGCAGTTGGGCGACGACTGGTCGGAGATCGACACGCTGCTGCGCACCGACAAGGGTTTTCGCGGCCGGTTCCTGGCAGTCCTCGGCTCGTCGGACGCCCTCGGCGACCACATGGTGGCCGAGCCGGAGGCGTGGCGACGTCTGATTCCGGCGGAACTGCCCGACACCGCGGAGATCAACCGGCAAATGCTCGCGGCCGTCGACGCGGTCGCCGAACCGGGCGAGATCGAGCGCGGCAACAAGATTTATCGTGCGGGATTCAGTGGTCCGAAGGCAGTGGTCGCGCTGCGGGCCGCCTACCGCAACCTCGTCTTGCAGGTCGCGGCGCACGACGTGGCCTCGACTGTCGAGGACGAACCGGTCATCTGGTTTCCCGAGATCGGAGCGCTTCTCGCCGACCTCGCCGACGCAGCACTGACCTCCGCGCTCGCTGTCGCATTCCGCGAGGTGTGTGGCGACAAGCCGATCCCGGTCCGACTCGCGGTGATCGCGATGGGCAAATGCGGTGCGCGAGAACTGAACTACGTCAGCGACGTCGACGTGGTGTTCGTGAGTGAGCCGGCAGACGGGACGTCGGCGCGTATCGCGGGGGAGATGATGCGCGTCGGGTCGTTGGCCTTCTTCGAGGTCGACGCCGCGCTGCGCCCGGAGGGCAAGTCCGGGGCGCTCACCCGCACGCTCGATTCACACGTCGCGTACTACAACCGGTGGGCCAAGACGTGGGAGTTCCAGGCGCAGTTGAAGGCGCGACCGATGACCGGCGACATGGAGCTCGGTCAGCGCTATCACGACGCCATCAACCCGATGGTGTGGCAGGCCTCCGAGCGCGACGACTTCGTGCCCGAGGTCCAGGCGATGCGACGTCGTGTGGAATCGCTTGTGCCCGAAGAGGAACGCGACCGCAACCTCAAGCTCGGAAGCGGTAGCATCCGCGACGTCGAGTTCGCCGTGCAGATGCTGCAGATGGTGCACGGCCGCGTCGATGAGACGTTGCGGGTTCGCTCGACCGTCGAGGCACTCGATGCGCTGACGGCAGGCGGATACGTCGGCCGCGATGACGGCGCCAACCTCAACGCGTCGTATCAGTTCCTGCGACTGCTCGAACACCGCCTGCAGTTGCAGCGCATGTCGCGGACCCACCTGCTCCCGGAGTTCGACGACGACGACAACATGCGGTGGCTGGCACGCGCCGCCCACATCAGGCGCGAGGGCGACCTCGACGCCACGTCGGTGTTGCGCAGGCAGATCAAGCATCAGAGCCTGCGGGTGCGACGACTGCACCAGAAGCTGTTCTACCGTCCGCTGCTCGAGGCGGCGGTGCGCCTGGACACCACAGAGCTGACGCTGACCGACGAGTCGGCGCAGCGGCGCCTCTCCGCGCTCGGCTACGCGCAGCCCGAGCGGGCGCTCAGTCACATCCGCGCGCTCGCATCCGTGTCGGGGCGACGTGGCCAGGTGCAGCGGTTGATCCTGCCGCAGCTACTCGAATACATCGGCGACACACCGGATCCCGACGCCGGTCTGCTGAACTACCGCAGGCTGTGCGACGTGATGGACAACGACTGGTTCCTGCGTCTGCTGCGTGACGACGGCGTCGTCGCGGCTCGCCTGATGCATGTGCTGGGCACGTCGGAGTACATCGCCAACCTGTTGATGCGCTCACCTGAGGTGATCAATCTCTACACCGACGGAGCCGACGGTCCACGACTGTGCGAGGTGCGACCCGAGGACGTGGCGAAGGGACTCGTCGCGTCGACGGTCCGACAGCCCGACCTGCGTCGTGCGGTTGCGGCGGCGCGGTCGCACCGGCGCGCCGAACTCGCACGCATCGCGTCCGCGGATGTTCTCGGCCTGCTCGACGTACCGCAGGTATGTGAGGCGCTGTCGAGCGTGTGGGCCGCAGTTCTCAACGCCGCGTTGACGTTTGCGATCCAGGACTCCGAGCGCGACGAGGGTCGCCCCGCGCCCGCGCGGATCGCGGTGATCGGTATGGGCCGGCTCGGCGGTGGCGAACTCGGCTACGGTTCCGATGCCGACGTGCTCTTCGTGTGCCAACCGAACCCCGGCGAGGACGAGACCAAGGCCGTGCGGTGGGCGCAGACCATCGCCGAGGTGGTCCGCTCGATGCTCGGAACGCCCAGCGACGACCCGCCGCTGATCGTCGATACGGGGTTGCGTCCCGAAGGACGCAACGGTCCCGTGGTGCGTACGCTCGCCGCGTACGCCGCGTACTACGAGCAGTGGGCGCAGGCGTGGGAAGTGCAGGCATTGCTGCGTGCCCACCAGGTCGCGGGCGACGAGGATCTCGGAATCGAGTTCCTGCACATGGCCGATCGCATCCGCTACCCCGAAGGCGGCGTCTCCGCCGACGCGGTCAAGGAGATCCGTCGGATCAAGGCACGTGTCGACGCCGAGCGGTTGCCGCGCGGAGCGGATCCGGCCACCCACACCAAGCTCGGCCGCGGCGGACTCGCCGACATCGAGTGGACCGTCCAGTTGCTGCAACTGAAGTACGGGCACCGCTATCAGTCGCTGCACAACACGTCGACGCTGCAGTCGCTCGACGCGATCGGGTCCGCAGAGCTGCTCGCCGAAGACGACGTCGCGCTCCTCAAGGACGCGTGGATCACCGCGACCAAGGCACGCAACTGCCTGGTCCTGGTACGTGGCAAACCCGTCGACCAGCTCCCCGGCCCGGGCAAGCAGTTGCGGCAGATAGCGTTTGCCGCAGGCTGGCCGGAGGACCAGGCGGCTGAGTTCCTCGACCACTACCTCCGGGTCACGCGCCGCGCGAAAGCCGTTGTGCTGAAGGTCTTTGGCGCGTGATGAGAGTATTCGGGGCTTGATGCGTCGGTTTTTCAGGTTCGCACTGCTGCTCGTCGGCTGGGCGATGGTGGTCGCAGTCGGTGTTGCGGTCTGGCTGCACTATTCGCGCTCGCGCGGCGAGCTGACCATCTTCCTCACCAGCGCTGTGCCGTTCGCGATCGTTCCCGGTGTGCTGGCTGTCGTCGTGTTCGTCGTGTTCCGACGCTGGTTGATCCTGCCGGTGGCCATTGCCGCGGTGCTGGCGCTGTGTTTCACCCAGTTGCCGTTGTGGGTCGCACAGACGCCGCCTGCGGGGGAGAGGTTCACCGTGCTGACGGCCAATCTGCTGTTCGGCCAGGCCGACGTCGACCAGCTCGCCGATGTGGTGACGCGCGAAGGCGTCGACCTCGCGTCGTTGCAGGAGGTCACACCCGAGTCGCTCGCGCGTCTGAACGCCAGCGGTGTCGCGAGGGAACTCCCGTACTCCTACGCCGTGCCCGGCACGTTCGCGATGGGCACCGCGATATTCAGTCGTACGCCGCTGAGCGGGCAGGGCGAGATGGATCCGAACACGGTTCTGCACAATCTGAAGGCACGTACTGACCTGCCGGGAGCGCGCGACACCCAGGTGTTCGCGATGCATCCCGGAGCTCCATTGCGAGGCCGGACGGACGTCTGGGTACGCGACATGGACCTCCTACACACTCGGATGCAGTCGATTCCGGCTGGGCGGGCGATCATGGCCGGTGATTTCAACGCGACGTGGGATCAGGTTCGTTATCGCGACTTCCTCCAGAACGGATTCGCCGACACCGCCGAGCAATCCGGCGCGGGCTTCGTGCCCACCTATCCGACGGACAAATGGGGCGGTAAGCCGTTCCTCGCGCTCGATCACGTCGTCGTTCGTGGCTTCACCGCGTCGTCGGTCGATACCTTCGATCTCCGCGGTTCCGATCACCGCGGCGTGGTGGTATCACTGGTTGCACCATGACGACCATCTCCCAACGATTGCGCGAGGCAACCGCCGTCGCCCACCGGCAGGCCGAAAGCGCCACCTTCATCGACGATCTGCTGTCCGGCCGCCTCGACGCCGATCAGTACGGACGGCTGGCCGCTCAGTTGTACTTCGTGTACCGCGCGCTGGAAGAGGTCGGCACCGTGTTGGCCGGAGATCCGATTGCCGGCGCCGTACTCGACGATCGGCTGCGTCGGACCGAACGGCTCCGCTCCGATCTCGTCGCGCTCGGCATCGACCCGCAGACCATCACACCGCTGCCCGCTGTCGAACGGTACGTCGCCGCGATCGAGGCGACGATCAACGAGCCGGCACGCTACATCGCGCATCACTACACGCGGTACCTCGGCGACCTGTCGGGCGGGCAGGTTGTCGCTCATCGGATGCGTGAGCACTACGGTCTCGACGCGTCGACGCTGAGCTTCTACTCGTTCGACGGTATCGACAAACTCAAGCGCTACAAGGACGCCTACCGGGATCGGATCGACGCACTCGACATCGACGAGAGCGGCGTCGACAACCTTGTGGCAGAAGCGATCTCGGCGTTCGAGTTGAATCAGGAGCTGTTCGCGGATCTCGACGCCGCGCGCGTGGGTGCCCGACCGGCCTGAGCGCGCGAGATCATTGCCTCGAGTCCGTCGAGGAGCACTCGCAGCCCGAAGTCGAACTGTTCGGTGAAGTAGTCGTCATCACCATCGTGCATCTGAGATACCGCCGCCGTGAGCGCTGGAAACCGCTCCGCGTCGACCAGGGCAAGCATCGTCGTCTCGTAGTCGTTGCCACTCCCGGACGTATCGGTGTCGTTTGGCTGTCCGAGCAGTCCCATCTGAGTCGCCTGGCGTACATGGTGGCGCACGAATCCGTCGACGAGTAGCAGCGCGTTGAGCTTCTCCTGACCCGACAGTTCGACGTCGTCGAACGCTCGCACACCCGCTTCGGTCCACGACACGGTGTTGGGACCCATCGGCGGGCGGGACATCGGGATCTCGGTGATCCACGGCCGGGCCCGCAGTACCGTTGCCGCCGACCTTGCCCACGCACCGACCCGGTCGCGCCACGGCCCCGATGCGGTCAGTTCGGGGTCCGGAAGGCCGTAAGCCTCATCGACGAGGAGGTCGACGACGTCGTCCTTGCCGTCGACGTAGCGATAGAGCGACATCGTGGAGAGTCCCAGCGAGTCGGCGATGGCCTTCATCGACACCGCTTCCCAGCCGCGCTCGTCAGCGATGGCGACCGCGGCGCGTGCGATCTCGCGGATCGTCAGCGACGGTTTGGGCCCCCGTCGGACGGCGACGGGTTCGCGTCCCCAGAGTTGCGCGACCGAGCGGGGGAGCTGTGAGGGTGTCGAATCTTCCGTGGTGCTCATGCCGCCATCCTACAAACTGCTTGTGCTGTACGCAGTTAACCGCTTAGTATCTGCGTACTACATAAACAGTCTATGCAATACGCAGAAAGAGGTGGTGGTGTCATGTCTTCTCGTTCACCGTGGGCAGCGCTAGCGGCGCTGTGCATGCCCATGCTGATCGTCTCGATGGATGTCTCGGTGCTGTTCTTTGCGGTTCCCTTCATCGCTTCGGACCTGAATCCATCTGCAACACAACAGCTCTGGATCTTCGACATCTACGGATTCGTGTTGGCCGGCCTGCTGTTGACGATGGGCTCGCTCGCCGATCGTGTCGGACATCGGCGCTTGCTGATGATCGGTGCCGTCGGATTCAGCGGCGCGTCGATTCTTGCTGCTTTTGCCCCGACGGCTTCGCTGCTGATCCTGGCACGAGCGGTGCTGGCGGTGTCCGGTGCGACGCTCATGCCGTCGACGTTGGCGTTGATCCGCCACATCTTCCTCGACGACGCCGATCGGGCCAAGGCGATCGCGGCGTGGAACGCGGTGCTCGCGGGCGGGGTCGCGGTGGGCCCTATCGTCTCCGGCCTGCTGCTCGAACACTTCTGGTGGGGATCGGTGTTTTTGATCAACGTTCCGGTGATGGCCGTGCTGCTCGTTGTCGCGCCCCTGCTCCTACCGGCCGATACCGCGGTCGTCGATCGGCGCGTCGACATCCTCAGTGCGCTGCTCGTCCTCGGAGCGATACTGCCGACGATCTATGCGATCAAGGAATTCGCCGCGGAAGGATGGTCGGTGGAGCGTGGGTTCGCACTCGTGGTTGGGTTGACGCTCGGGACGGTCTTCGTCGCGCGCCAAAAACGACTCAGCGATCCGATGATCGACCTCGGGCTGTTCGACGATCGGCGCTTCTCGGTGTCGATCTGGACCAACGTCGTGTGTATGTTCGCGTTGCTCGGGAATTCGATCATCGTGACGCAGTACCTGCAGTCGGTCCTCGGCTACTCGCCGCTGAAGGCCGCGCTGTGGAGTATCGCGCCCAGCGCGCTGGTCGCGGTGGCCGCACCACTCGCAGCCGTCGCCTCGGTGCGATGGGGCAGACCGATGGTGATGATCGCCGGATTGCTGACGGGAGCAGCAGGATTCGGTGTGCTCGCGGGATTGCTGGGAGTGCACACGCTTCTCGTTGCGCTGATCGGGTCGACGTCGATCGCGACAGGAATCGTCTCGGCGTCGTCGGTGATCGCCGACTACGTGATCGGTGTGGCGCCCGCTGAGCGCGCCGGTGCGACGTCGGGACTCTTGGAGACCTCGAGCGAACTCGGCGGGGCAGTCGGTATCGCGGTGCTCGGTAGTGTGTTGAACCTGGTGTACCGCATGGCTTTTCCCGCGGATCTGGCGGTGGGGCAGGCGGGTACGAGCCTTGCGGGTGCAGCGGCGACCGCAAAGCATCTCGACAAGGTTCAGGCGTCGAATGTGCTCGACGCTGCCCGCGGAGCATTTGTCGAAGGGGCGTCGGTCGCGGCCTGGGTCGGCGTCGGGGTGCTCGTGTCCACAGCGCTACTCGTGGTGTGGATGACGAGGACGTCCGACGTGGCCGATCGTCAGGAGAGTGCTGAACTCAGAAGACTTCGATCTTGACGCCGACGTCGACGATCATGTCGGTGCGACTGTCGGAGCTGTGTGCGAGTTCGATGAGTCGCTGAGTCTCTCCGTGGGGCACCTGCTTGCGGACGACGGCCTTGATCCCGTCGATGCTGATGCGGTCACCTGGCACGAGATCTTCAACAAAGAGCATGCGGGTCATGACCAAGAGATTACGTGTAGTTGGCATGTCGTGTGAGGGTACGAAGGCCCCATTAGCCCCTGTGAAGTGCATCACCGGCGTGGAGTCAGCCCGCGTTGGAGGTGCAACGACTGAAGATCACCTTTGGTGAACCGCCGGTCAGTCGCGTGGCTGCCGCGTCGCTCGCGGCCCGTTCGGTCGTCGCCCATGCCCATCCCCACGACAGGTCGGCCTGGGATTGAACGATGGCACCGCAGGCGTTGCGCCACCAGATCGCCGCCTGACAACTCGACACTCCGCACTGAGAGAGAGCGTTACGCTCGGCCTCCGCCCGCGACAGCGAGTTGACGGCATAGCCGACGTCACTGGTTTGCGTCGAGACCGCGATGGCGCCGTAGTAGTCGACAGGAGCAGGGGCCGGGGCCGCGGGAGGGAGGCCGGGAGTAGCGGTCGAATCCAAGTCGCGGGTCGTCGGCGCGCTGTAGTCATCGGTCGTCGTCGTGGTCGTCGTGCTCGACGACGCAACGGTCGACGAGTCGTCGGAGCGGTTGGACGCCCAGATCACCACACCGACCACCGCGACGATCGCGAGTACGACGAGCACTCCCACGGCCGCAAGGATGGCGACGAGCCCGCCGTTGCCGCGTCGGGGCGGCTGTGGGGGTCCTCCGAACCCTCCGCCTCCGTATCCTCCGCCTCCGTATCCCCCTGGTCCCGGACCGCCAGGGTAGGAGGGATAGGGGCCCTGCGGTGGAGGTCCTTGCGGGGGCCACGGTCCGTTTTGTCCCGATCCTGGGTAGGTCATGGAAACAGCATCGCATGGGGTCGGATGCGGGTCGGAGTCGAGTTCTGTTGTCGGCGTCAGGGTCTGCCGTGTGGATGACGCCCGACGCACACCGCCCGCCAGACCAAGTGGTCGGGCGGGCGGCGTGCGGTGCTGTTGTGCTGCGACTCAGCAGTCGTAGTACAGCGCGAATTCGTACGGGTGCGGGCGGATCTGAACCGGCTCGATCTCGTTCTCACGCTTGAGCGCGATCCAGGTCTCGATCAGGTCCTCGGTGAATACTCCACCGGCGGTGAGGTATTCGTGATCCTCTTCGAGCTTGTCGATGACGGCGCTCAGCGAGGTCGGTGCCTGCGGGATGTTCTTGGCCTCCTCCGGGGGAAGCTCGTAGAGATCCTTGTCGACGGGCTCGTGCGGCTCGATCTTGTTCTTGATGCCGTCGAGTCCGGCCATCATCATCGCGGCGAAGGCGAGGTACGGGTTGCCCGAGCTGTCGGGGCAGCGGAACTCGAGGCGCTTGGCCTTCGGGTTGTTGCCCGTGATCGGGATACGCACACAGGCCGACCGGTTGCGCTGGCTGTACACCAGGTTGATCGGAGCCTCGTAGCCCGGCACCAGACGCTTGTACGAGTTCACGGTCGGGTTGGTGAACGCCAGCAGCGACGGCGCGTGGTGCAGGATGCCGCCGATGTAGTAGCGAGCCAGATCCGACAGCCCCGCGTAGCCGGCCTCGTCGTGGAACAGCGGCTTGCCGTCCTTCCACAGCGACTGGTGAGCGTGCATGCCCGAGCCGTTGTCGCCGAAGAGCGGCTTCGGCATGAAGGTGACCGACTTGCCGTTCGCCCACGCCGTGTTCTTGATGATGTACTTGAACAGCAGCACGTCGTCGGCCGCATGGAGCAGCGTGTTGAACTTGTAGTTGATCTCGGCCTGGCCGCCGGTGCCCACCTCGTGGTGGCCACGTTCGAGCTCGAAGCCCGCGTTGGTCAGGTTGGTCGACATCTCGTCGCGCAGGTCGACGTAGTGGTCGTACGGCGCCACCGGGAAGTAGCCGCCCTTGGGGCGGACCTTGTAACCGAGGTTCGGCGAACCGTCGGGGTCGACGGGCGAACCGGCGTTCCACCAGCCCGACTCGGACTCGACCTCGTAGTAGGTGCCATTCATCTCCGAGCCGTAGGACACGCCGTCGAAGATGTAGAACTCGGCCTCGGCACCGAAGAAGCAGGTGTCGGCGATACCGGTAGAGGCCAAGTAGTCCTCGGCCTTACGGGCGACGTTGCGCGGGTCGCGGCTGTAGGCCTCACGGGTGAACGGGTCGTGGACGAAGAAGCTGACGTTCATCGTCTTGGCCTTGCGGAAGGGATCGATCTGAGCGGTTGCCGGATCCGGCAGCAGCATCATGTCCGACTCGTTGATGGACTGGAATCCACGGACAGACGAACCGTCGAAGGCGAGGCCCTCTTCGAAGACGCTCTCGTCGAACGCCGTTGCCGGGATGGAGAAGTGCTGCATCACGCCGGGCAGGTCGCAGAATCGGATGTCGACGTACTCGACACCTTCCTTCTTGATGCCCTCGAGTAGTTCTTCTTTGCTGCTGTACACCGTGCGGTGACTCCTTCACTATTTCGCCGGCGGGTGGCCACGAGACGGTCACCCGACACGCTCGTCCGCCACCGAGAGACAGCAGCGGATCTCAGCTCAGACCGTATGGATCGGACGTTGCCCGCGCGTCAAGGACGTGTTTCTCCTGTGTTACACACCGCGGACGTGGGACACCATAACTATTCCTGATTCCGGCCTTGCGCGCGTGGTGAATCTGACCACTCATCGGCGATACGTACGGAAGCTCGACGACGAGTGCCGATGCCGACCTGTGCGGGGCTGCCGGTGCTCTCATGTGCGGGGCATACACTGACGTGCAAGGACGAGCGCTTTGCACGGGCTCGTCGGGCGTACATCCCGCCGGCGGTTCACCTGTCGGGGGTCGAGGAGAGAGGGTGCCTGCGATGGGCCGCGCTACCGGATCATGGCTGTCGGGGCCTCAGGCTGGGCACGACGTCGACGTCGAATACCGTGGCGCCGACCTCGGGCTCCCCGAGACCGGTCCCGGCTCGCTCGCGGGTGGCTGGCATCGCGTCGCCGGATTGATGGTCGACTGGCTGATCGCAGGCGGGCTCTCGTTGCTGTTCGTCCGCTTCGGTTCACCCGACATGGGCACGGTCATTCTGGCGGTGTGGTTCGTCGTCGGTGTCGTCACCGTGACGTTGTTCGGCTTCACGCCGGGGCAATTCGCCGTGGGTACCCGCGTGGCCCGCGTCGACTACGGCGCCGATCGCACCTCCGCAGAGGTGAGCGGCTCCGAGCACTTCGCAGCGGTCGGCCCGATCCGCGCGCTTGCGCGCCAGGTGCTGATTGTGTTCATCGTGCCCGCGCTGATGAACGACTACAACGGCCGCGCGCTGCATGATCGCGCTACCGGCACAGCGATGATCAGGACCCGCTGAGCTCTGCCGTCGCCTCTGCGCGAATCTGGTCGAACTGGGCGCCCATCGCCTCGGAGAGGGCCATCGCGGCCGACAACGGCCGCACCATCACCGTGAAGTCGACAATCCTGCCGTCGTCATCGAGGTGGAGGAAGTCGCAACCGGACACGGTCTTACCCGACACCTTTGCCTCGAACAGCAGTGCATGGTCGCGCCCGTCGGGATCGCCGATCTCTCGCACGTAGTGAAAGTCCTCGAAGACCCGCATCACGCCGCGCAGAATCGCCGCCGTGATGGCCTTGCCCTCATACGGCGTGAAGGCGACCGGGCTGGTGAAGACGACGTCGTCGGCGAGGCATGCGGCCATCGCGGCTTCGTCGCCGCGCTCGACCGCTTCTCTGAATTCACGCATCGGGGTGCCGCGAGCTCAGCTACGACGACGCGCGGTGCGCTGCATGCTGCGCGTCTTCGCGTTCGCGGGCAGCGGGCCCTTCGGCATCGCAGGTCCGGAGCCGCGGCTGCTCAGCGCGCTGAGCCGACCCTCGAGGGCGTCGATGCGCTTGCCGTCGATGTTGCGGGGCAGCTTGTTGAGGTGGCGTTCGAGCTTGGAGAGCGGCACCTGGTCGTCGTCGTTGCCGACGTACACCTCATAGATGGGTGTGTCGCCGACGACGCGTGCGGCCTTCTTCTTCTCCTGTGCCACCAACGAGCGCACTCGGGTGGGGGAGCCCTCGGCGACGAGGATCACCCCGGGCTTGCCGATCACGCGATGCACGGCGTCGAGGTGGCTGGTGCCCGCGACGGCCTGGCTGACCCGCCACTGCCCGCGCATGTTGCCCAGCGCCCAACCGGCTGCGCCCGGTTGTCCCTCGGCCCGCGTGTACACCGTCTTCTGGACACGACGACCGAACAGGACGAACGCCGCGAGCAGACCCAGGATGACGCCCACCGGGATGAACAGCCACGGACTGCCGAACACGAATCCGAGAACGACGAACACCGCCACGACCAGCAAGAAGACACCGACCATGTACGGGATGAGCCGCTTGTCTTCTTTACGCTGCATCTGGAACGCCTGCCAGAGCTGCGTGTAACGCTCGCGCGAGGCCTTACGACGAGCCTTCTTCGCCGCGGCCTTTTCCTCTTTGCTTGCTGCAGACGCCTTTGCCATGCCCTCTAGGATACGTCCGACCGCCGACCGGCACGCCGGGGGTTGGCCGAGCTTTCAGGCGTCAGGGCTTTTGGAGCCGACGCCTGAGGGTTCGTCGGAAATCAGCGCGCGAGGCGTGAGAGGACGCTCGACGCTTCCTGGCTCGCCGACCCCTCGTTGGCGAGATGAGCCATCGCGGTGGGGATTTCGCGACCGTGATGGGCCATCGCCTGTGCATAGAGACGCCCGGCACGATACGACGAACGAACCAGCGGTCCGGCCATCACACCGGCGAACCCGACCTCACGCGCGAAGTCGGAATGCTCGACGAACTCCTCGGGCTTCACCCAGCGCTCGACGGGATGGTGCCGCGGAGACGGCCGCAGGTACTGCGTGATCGTGAGGATGTCGCAGCCCGCCTCATGCAGGTCGACGATGGACTCGCGGACCTCTTCGGGTGTCTCGCCCATCCCGAGGATCAGATTCGACTTGGTGACGAGCCCGAAGTCGCGTGCCTGGGTGAGGACGTCGAGCGACCGCTCGTATCGGAACGCAGGCCGGATGCGCTTGAAGATGCGGGGGACCGTCTCGAGATTGTGCGCCAGCACCTCGGGACGTGCGTCGAAGACCTCGTCGAGAAGGTCGGGCTTGGCGTGGAAGTCGGGAATCAGGTTCTCCACACCGGTGCCGGGGTTGAGTCGGTGGATTGCTCGCACAGTCTCGGCGTAGAGCCACGCGCCCTCGTCGGGGAGGTCGTCGCGCGCGACGCCGGTGATCGTCGAGTAGCGCAGACCCATCGCCTGCACGCTCTCGGCGACACGTCGTGGTTCGTCGCGGTCGAGATCGGCCGGCTTACCGGTGTCGATCTGGCAGAAGTCGCAGCGTCGAGTGCACTGTTCGCCACCGATCAGGAAGGTGGCCTCGCGGTCTTCCCAGCACTCGTAGATGTTGGGGCACCCCGCTTCTTCGCAGACCGTGTGCAGCCCTTCGCGTTTCACGAGTCCCTTGAGCTCCGAATACTCGGGGCCCATCGTCGCGCGCGTCTTGATCCACTTGGGTTTGCGTTCGATCGGGGTCTGCGCGTTGCGGACCTCGAGACGCAGCAGCTTGCGGCCGTCGGGGGCGGTGGGAGTGGAGGCTTGTGAATCAGACACGGTCACCGCACCGATGCTACGCCCGGCGCGACGCTCGCCTGCTGGTCCGTTACCCCGATCACATCGGCGCCGACGTCACGGTGGTCGAATGCCGAGCGCACCGCGTCGACGATGTCGACGAGCACCTCGTCGACGGTGATCTCGTGGCCCGCTTCGAGTGCGAGCGAGGTGACGCCTGCGTCGGCGATGCCGCACGGGACGATGGCGTCGAATGCGCTCATGTCGGGGTTCACGTTCAGTGCGAACCCGTGCAGGGTGATTCCGCGTGCAACCCTGATGCCGATCTGGCCGAGTTTGCGTTCGCCCGCGTCGTCGCAGACCCACACTCCCGACCTGCCGTCGACGCGCCCGGCGCTGACGCCGAACCGCGCACAGACCGCGATGAGCGCCGACTCGATGCGTCGTACGTAATCGACGACGTCGAGCGGCTGGGCGAGAGCGACGATCGGGTAGCCCACGAGCTGGCCGGGACCATGCCAGGTGATGCGTCCACCACGGTCGACGTCGACGACGTTGGCGCCGTTGGTCGGGAGGTCGGACGGCTCGGTGCGCTTGCCCGCCGTGTATGTGGAGGGGTGTTCGAGGAGCAGGAGGAGATCGTGATCGAGCGTGCCGTCGGCGCGCTCGGCCGCGAGGGAGTGTTGGGTGTCGTAGGCGTCCTGATAGTCGACGACGCCGAGGGTGCGTACCTCGAAAGGGGTCTCAGGATCGGTACGGATGGATTCGCGTGGCATGGGGATCCCTACCGGTTCGCGTAGGCCAGCCCGGAGTCGATGTCCGGGTGGGTGAAGGTGAAGTCGTTGTCGCTGAGCACTCCGGGTGCAACGCGCTGACTGAACAGAATCATTTCCTGCGCCATCTCGCCGCCGACGAACTTCGCGGCGAAACCGGGCACCCGTGCGATCGTCGGACGGTGTACGGCCCGACCGAACGCCGACACGAAGTCGGCGAACGGTACCGCGTCGGGAGCGGCGAGGTTCACCGGTCCGCTGATCGTCGACGACAGAAGGAACTCGATGGCGCGGATCTCGTCTTCAAGCGTGATCCACGAAAAGTATTGGCGCCCACTGCCGATGGTGCCGCCGAGGCCGAGCTTGAACAGGGGTCGGAGCTTTGCGAGCAGCCCGCCGGAGCCGGAGAGCACCGGAGCTGTGCGCAACAGCACGACGCGAGTGTCCTCACCCGCGTTGCTCACCGCTGCGTCCTCCCAGTCGACGACGAGATCGGCGAGGAAACCGCCTCCGGGGCCGTCGGACTCGATCGCCGCGTGTTCGCCGGTATCGCCGTAGTAGCCCGACGCGCTGGCGCTGAGGAACGTCGGGACTCCCGCGGTCCGTACGGCTTCGGCGAGCACCTCGGTCGGAGTGATCCGGGTGTCGCGCAGCTCCTGTTTGAACCGGCCCGTCCACAACTGGTTGCCCACCCCGACGCCGCCGAGGCTGACCACAGCGTCGACACCGTCGAGGGCTTCGGCCGGGACCCCGAGAGTCTCGGGGTCCCAACCGAATTCGTCGTCGGACAGCGGTTCGTGACGAACCAGGCGTCGGACCGTGTGGCCGGCTTCGGTCAGCGAGGTGACCAGAGCCGAACCGATCAGCCCATGAGAACCCGCGACGGCAATCAGCATGCGAGCCTTACAGCCCCAATTCCGCTGCGAACGCGCCTTCTTCGAGACGCTTCTTGATGGTCGTCAGGAAGCGGCCCGCATCGGCACCGTCGATGAGGCGGTGATCGTAGGTCAGCGGGAAGAACGACATCGAGCGCACCGCGATCGACTCCGAACCGTCGTCGCCGGTGATCACGACCGGACGCTTGACGATCGCGCCGGTACCGAGCATCGCCGCCTGCGGCGGAACGAGGATCGGGGTGTCGAAGAGCGCGCCCTGGCTGCCGATGTTGGTGATCGTGAACGTGCCACCCGCCAGCTCGTCCGGCTTGAGGCCGTTCGAGCGAGCCCGCGCCGCGATGTCGGCGATGGCGCGTGCCAGACCTGCGAGCGAGAGGTCGTCGGCGTTGTGGATCACCGGGGACAGCAGTCCGTTCTCGGTGTCGACGGCGATTCCGAGATGCACCTTGTCGTAGTAGGTGATCTCCTTCTTCTCCTCGTTGATCGACGCGTTGACGTTCGGGTGCGCCTTGAGCGCCTCGACGACGGCCTTCGCGATGAACGGGAGGTAGGTGAGATTCACACCCTCGGCGGCCTTGAACGACTCCTTGGCCGCCTTGCGCAGGGTGGCGACCTTCGACATGTCGATCTCGAAGACCTGGGTGAGCTGTGCGCTCTCCTGCAGCGACTCGCGCGTCTTCTTCGCCGTGATCTGCCGGATGCGGTTGATCTTCTGCGTGGTTCCGCGCAGCTCGGCGAGCTCGGGGCGAACCTCGGGGCCGTGTGCGGCCGGCGCCGATGCGGCAGCAGCCGGAGCCGACGATGCCGCCGGTGCAGCAGCGGGCGCGGGTGCCTTCTTGGCCTCTGCTGCCGCGAGCACGTCCTGCTTGCGGATACGGCCACCGACACCGGTTCCCTTGATGGAGTTGAGGTCGATGTCGTTGTCGGAGGCCAACTTACGGACCAGCGGGGTCACGTACGGCGTGGATTCGACGGTCGGCGGATCAGAGGATTCCTTGGCCGCTGGCGCAGTGCTGGCCTTCGCGGGTTCGGGTTCCGGAGCAGCCTTGGCGGGCTCTGGCTCTGGCTCTGGCTCGGGTTCCGGCTCTGGCTCGGGTTCTGCCTTTGCCGGCTCGGGCTCTGGCTCCGGCTCGGGTTCTGGCGCCGCGCCGGCCGCAGACTTGTCGCCGATCACCGCGAGCTTGCCGCCGATCTCGACGACATCGTCTTCGTTGGCGACGATTTCGATCAGTGTGCCTGCGACGGGCGACGGGATCTCGGTGTCGACCTTGTCGGTCGAGACCTCGAGGAGTGGCTCGTCCTCGGCGACCTCGTCGCCGACCTGCTTGAGCCAGTTGGTGACGGTGCCCTCGGTGACGGACTCGCCGAGTTCCGGCATCAGGACGTCGGTTCCGGATGCCGATCCGCTGGGCGCAGCCTGCGCGGCGGGCTTCTCGGCGGGGGCGTCGGCGTCGGTGGACGGTGCCTCGGGCTCCGGCTCGGGTTCGGCGGCCTGCTCCGGCTCGGTGCCGCCTGCCGAATCCGAATCCGAATCGTCGGACGGGGCTGCTTCACCCTCCTCGCCGATGACCGCGAGCTCGCCGCCGATCTCGACGACGTCGTCCTCATGGGCGACGATCTTCGTCAGCACACCGGATGTCGGAGCGGGGATTTCGGTGTCGACCTTGTCGGTGGAGACTTCGAGCAATGGCTCGTCGGCCTCGACGGTGTCTCCCTCCTCCTTCAGCCACCGGGTGACTGTCCCCTCTGTGACGCTTTCACCAAGGGCTGGCATCTGGACGGAGAAGGCCATCGTTGTTGACTCCTCGACTCGACGTATGTGTCTGGGTTATGTGTGGTCTGTCGCGGTGGTGTGTGCGCCTCCGAGACACGGGCGTCGGCGGGTGGCCGATGCCCACGCGCTAAACCCTACCCGCCACCGGCCCGCGCCATGTGGCGTGTCGACGCAACTGCGTTGGCGAGTCGGGGATGGTGGCGGATAGGGGTGCGCTCAGCCGTTCTCGGCGATGTCTTCGATCACGCGCGCGATGGTGCGGACCGGAACGCCGGTTCCGCCCTTGGGGGTGTAACCCCACGGCGCTCCGGAGTTGAAAGCCGGTCCGGCGACGTCGATGTGGGCCCACTGCACGCCGTCGGCGACGAACTCCTTGAGGAAAAGGCCCGCGGCGAGCATGCCGCCGTTGCGGTGATTGGTGACGTTGGCGAGATCGGCGACCCGGGACTTCAGATCGGCTCGCAGTTCGGAGGCAAGCGGCATCGGCCACGCGTTCTCGCCCACCTCTTGCGAGAGCTCGGCGACGCGGTCGCGGAACTCCTCGGTGCCCATGACACCCGGTGTGCGCGCTCCGAGCGCGACCATCTGGGCGCCGGTGAGCGTTGCGGTGTCGATGAGGTAGTCGGGCTCGTCCTCGCATGCGCGCACGATCGCGTCGGCGAGGACGAGTCGACCCTCGGCGTCGGTGTTCAAGACCTCGACCGTGGTTCCGCCGTATTGCGTGAGTACGTCGCCGGGACGCTGGGCGGTGCCCGACGGCATGTTCTCGGCCATCGGCACCGTGGCGGTGACCGACACGTCGACGTCGAGACGAGCGGCCAGGATGGTGGCCGCGATGACGGCGGCGGCACCCCCCATGTCGGAGGTCATGTGATCCATGTTGGCTGCGGGCTTGATCGAGATGCCGCCGGTGTCGAAGGTGATGCCCTTGCCGACGAGCGCCACCTTCTTGGCGTCCTTCTTTCCCGTGTGCGTCAGCCGGACCAGTCGCGGCAGGCGTGAACTGCCCTTGCCGACGCCGACGATCCCGCCGTACCCGCCCTTCTCCAGCTCGGTGTCGTCGAGGATCTCGACCTTCAGGCCGACTTTGCTACCGAGGTAGCGGGCGCGCTCGGCAAACTCCTCCGGATAGAGGTGGCTCGGCGGGGTGTTCACGAAGTCGCGGGCGATCGCGGTGGCATCGGCGACGGAGACGGCGTGCTCGAGCTGCGCGGTGGCAGCTTTCCCGGTGTTCTCCACGAGCAGGCGCACCGAGGTCGGCGGAGTCTTCGTGGGAAGCGTTTTGGCAGAACGGAATTCGTCGAACCGATAGGCGCCGAGGAAGAAGCCCTCGGCTACGGGCTCGATGCCCCCCGCCGCGAGAGTGGTGGCGACCTGCTCGTGACCGTTCAGTGCTCGAGCCACGATGCCCGCGGCTTGGCGAAGCTTCTCGGGATTCTCGACGTCGTCGGACGAGCCGAGGCCGACGGCCACCACGGCGTCGACGCCGAGCGACTCGGGGGCGGGAACGGTCGAGACATCCCCGTGTGCGCCGCTGGCACCGACCGCGACGAGCGCGTCGCTGATGGCCGACGCCTGCGCGTCGTCGAGGAGTCCGTCGCCGATGAACAGGGTGGGCGCCGCGTCGGAGTCCGTTTTCGTGGAGTCCTCGGGTTCAGAACTCTCGGGTGACACGAGCCCGATGACGAGTACCTCGTCGTTCTTGTCGAGGGAGGTTGCCAGTTGGATCTTGGGACCGCGTGTCCGGTCGACGCTCTCGTTCTTACTCACCCGCTCAACTCTGCCACGTCATTCCGCGGACCGACACGATCTCCGCCGAGCGGGTCCGACACCGGCAACGCTGCCTACGGTGACCCGGTGAGCGTGAGTTCGAAGAGGCGCGCCTGGCCGTCGCGAAGGTCGGCGTGGGTTCGTCTCGTCAGGCGTTCCCCGCGGTCGACACCAGCGGAGTGGATCCGGTGCGCTCACGGATCGTCGACATCGTGCACTCTGAGTACGACCGCAACGCGGCGGGCACGACCTACTCCGAGGGGGTCGACGAATCGTGGTGTGCCGACTTCGTCAGCACGGTGATGCGCAAAGCCGGTGTGCCGTTTGACAATCCGAACTCCGGATCATGGCGAATTCCCGGCGTCGCGACGCTTACCGACTATCTGCACGCGAGCGGGCGGTGGCGTCCGGCCTCGCGGGTGACGACAGTGGGCGGCGCCGAAGCGCAGGGGATCACTGTCGACCACTTCGATCTGCGGACGGTCGAGGGCGTGCAGGGCTATGGCGTCCCCTGAGCCGGTCGTCGTGTCGTGCGAGGTGCGCGGGCTCGACGTCGATCGGTAATCTGCCCGCATGACCGAATTGCTCGCCGGACCCATCGCCGACCGTCACTACGCACTCGGTGCCACCTTCGCCGAATTCGGTGGATGGCATATGCCCGTTTCGTATGCCGGCACCGTCGCAGAACACAACGCCGTCCGCGAGGCAGTCGGCATCTTCGATGTCAGTCATCTCGGCAAGGCGCTCGTGAAGGGTTCTGGCGCAGCAGATTTCGTCAATTCGACGCTGACGAACGATCTCGGGAAGATCCACGCGGGCAAGGCGCAGTACACGCTGTGTTGCAACGAATCCGGGGGAGTGGTCGACGACCTCATCGCGTACCTCGTCTCCGACGACGAAGTGTTCCTGGTGCCGAACGCCGCGAACACCGCGAAGGTCGTCGCGGCGCTACAGGCCGTCGCGCCGGAAGGTGTCGAGATCACCGACGCACATCGTGACTACGCAGTCTTTGCTGTCCAGGGGCCGAAGAGCCCCGATGTGCTTGCCGCCGTTGGTCTTCCGACCGACATGGAGTACATGGCGTACGCGGATGCCGACCTCAAGACCGACGATGCGTCGTATCCGGTGCGGGTATGCCGGACCGGATACACCGGCGAGCGGGGGTACGAAATCCTCCCGCGATGGAGCGACGCCGGCCCCGTGTTCGACGCTCTGCTCACCGAGGTGACAAACGCCGGAGGCCAGCCGGCCGGGCTCGGCGCCCGTGACACGTTGCGCACCGAGATGGGCTACGCGCTGCACGGCCACGAACTCACCGAAGAGATCACGCCCAACCAGGCACGCAGCGGATGGGCGGTCGGGTGGGACAAGCCCGCGTTCTTCGGGCATGACGCTCTTGTGGCGGAGAAGGAGGCCGGGCCGGCCCGACGCCTCTACGGGCTCAAGGCAACAGGTCGCGGCGTTCCGCGTGCGGGACTGACGGTGCTGGCCGGGCCGGGTGGCGAGACCGTCGGCGAGACGACGTCCGGGACGTTCTCGCCGACCCTCAAGCAGGGCATCGCGCTCGCGCTGATCGACACGGCGTCGGGCATTAAGAAGGGTGCGGAGGTCGTGATCGACGTCCGCGGGCGTGAGCTGACCTGCGAGGTGGTGATCCCGCCGTTCGTCGAGTCGCATGTGTGATCTCGACAAGCTCGATCAGCGGTGGGGCGTCTCGATCAGCGGTGGGGCGTCTCGATCGGGGTGATCTCGACAGGCTCGATCAGCGGGTCGGGCGTCGATCAGCGGTGGGGCGTCGATCAGCGGGGGGCGTCTCGATCGGCGGAGGGGCGGGCCTCGGTCGGGGTGATCTCTGTCTCTTATACACATCTCCGAGCCCACGAGACTAGCGCTCATCTCGTATGCC
>NZ_LZTC01000089.1:0-51660 GCF_001665905.1 Gordonia sp. 852002-50395_SCH5434458 | reverse complement strand
TGCCTTGGACCCCGAGAGCCAGACCGTCAGCGACGTCGGCGCGGATCCGTTCGAGCGTGGCCGGGCTGTTGTAGACCGTGTCGAAGGCCGCCATATCGAGATCGAGGTCGACGGCGAAGCTACGGAACAGGTCGTCAGCGGGGACTTGCTGTTCGCCCCAATGGGTTTGGGTGGTGAACATGCGCTGGTACATCTGCTCGAACCGCCCCTGCTGGGCGGCGGCTTCGACCGCGCGAGCAGCACGTTCGGCGTTGAAGTGTCCGGGCATCGGAAAGTAGCGGACGACGAACGTAACGCGGTCGCCGTAGGTTCGCCGCAGATCCTCGATGACCGGGTAGATGGCTCCGCAGGCTTCGCACTCGAAGTCCAGGAACTCGACGAATTGCGCCCGGCTCTGCGCAGGCGACGTCAGCCGAGGACTGTCGGGCCGGGCCACCAGATCAGACACCGCGGCGGTATCGGACGGGGCGGGTGTGGAAGTGTCCTGATCGACGAGGACGGCGACTCCGATACCGACGATAATGGTTACGAAGAACGCCCACGCGAACTTGGTTGGTCTGGTCATACGTTCAACGTAGAGGCGATGTCGGCGGGAATGAGGATCGGTCTCATCAGGCCGGGGGTTGCCTTCGGGGTAGCGCCCGGAATGTATGAACCTGATGTCTGTTCTCAGTCTTCATGGGTGCGCGCTACAAGCGGATCAGATTCTGTATCCGGCAGCGAGGAGTCTCTGGCGTTTCCTCTGGGAGCGGACCATCGAGACTCCGGGCAGACGGTGAGCCGGGCAGTGACCAGCGCGGCCAGCCGGGCCCTGCGCCGGATCGGGGGGGGGTCAGCGCTCGGGTGAATGCTGCGCTCGTTCGTCGGGACTCCTGAATGCGGTGAGGGTGATCAAGATGGCAGCGCCGCCGACGATGAATGTGTCAGCGAGGTTGAACGTTGGCCACCAACCGGTGTGGAGATAGTCAGTGACCACTCCGTCGGGGAACCGATCGATGAGATTGGCGCTTGCCCCGCCGAGGATCGCTGCTAACCCCAGCCGCCCGAGGTGCCCGGTGCCTGGCGCCATCCGCCAGGAGGTGACCGCGACGATGAAGGTGATGATTCCGGTGACTGTGGGCAGCACCCATGCCGGGGCATCGGCGGCGATCGAAAACGCCGCGCCCGGATTGAATGCCAGCCGCAGCTGCACCGGCCCCGTTCCGATGACTGCGCCGTCCGCGAGCGCGCTTGTGGCCCATGCCTTGACGGCCAGATCGGTGGCCGCGAGTCCGACAGCGACGGCCAGCAGCCCGCACCGCCGTGTGAGGCGTACGCGGCGGTGCGCCACCGGAACCGCGGTGATCACTGCCCGACCGTCACTACGGACGGAGTCCGCTGGCCAGTTCCGGTCCTCGCCCGGGCTAGCGCTTTGACCCGGCCGGCGCGGACTCCGTTGGCGATGACGACGATCTCGGCGAGTTCGTGGACGGCGACGACGGCGGCGAGGCCGAGTATCCCGAACAGCGCGAGAGGGATGAGGATCGCGATCAGGGCGAGGGACAGGCCGACGTTCTGCAGCATGATCTTCCGGGCGCGGCGGGCGTGATCGAGTGCCTGCGGGAGGGTGCGGAGGTCTTCGCCCATGAGGGCGACGTCGGCGGTTTCGATCGCTACGTCCGATCCCATTGCGCCCATGGCGATGCCGAGGTCGGCGGTGGCCAGGGCGGGAGCGTCGTTGATGCCGTCGCCGACCATAGCGGTGAACGAGCTCGTTCGGAGGTCGCCGATGATGCGGGCCTTGTCTTCGGGGCGGAGGTCGGCGTGTACGTCGTCGATGCCGGCGATCTTCGCCAGCGCGTTGGCGGTGGCGGTGTTGTCGCCGGTGAGCATCGCGACCGTGGCGCCGATGCGGTGCAGGTGCTCGATTACCGCGCCGGCTTCGGGGCGAAGCTCGTCACGGACGGCGACCGCGCCGATGACCTGACCGTCGTGTTCGATCAGGACGGCGGTGGCGCCGTCGGCCTGCATGGCCGCGACCCGCTCATCGAGCGGGCCGGGCTCGATCCAGTCGGGACGGCCCAGCCGCGCGGGCCGTCCGTCGACGAGGCCGGTCAGGCCGGCCCCGGGAACAGCCTGCACATCGCGCGCGGCGGTGGTCTCGCCGTGGGCGGCGAGGATCGCGCGGGCGAGCGGGTGTTCGCTGTGCGCTTCCAGCGCCGCGGCGACGGCGAGCACCCGCTCCTGGCCCGGAGTGCGGTCGCCCAGGCTGCTCCCGGTGCTAGGAGCAGCGGTGTCGGTGGGGGTGGTGGCGATGTCGACGACGGTGGGCCGGTTCGCGGTCAGAGTGCCGGTCTTGTCGAGGGCGACGGTGCGGACCCGGCCGAGGGCTTCGAGGGCGGCACCTCCTTTGACCAGGACGCCGATCTTGCTGGCGGCGCCGATCGCCGCGACCACGGTCACCGGCACAGAGATCGCCAGCGCACACGGCGACGCGGCGACGAGCACGACCAGGGCCCGTTCGATCCACGTGGCCGGGTCACCGAGCAGGGAGCCGAGGATCGCAATGGCGGCGGCGAAGATCATGATCGCCGGTACCAGGGGCTTGGCGATCCGGTCGGCGAGGCGTTGCGCGTCGCCCTTGCGGGACTGTTCGGCCTCGACGATCTGCACGATCTTGGCCAGCGAGTTGTTCTCCGCCGTGCTGGTGACATGCACGCTCAGGGCGCCGGTGCTGTTGATCGACCCGGCGTAGACCTGCGTGCCGGGTCCGGCTTCGACAGGCACGGATTCGCCGGTGATCGCCGAAACATCCAGTGCGGTGCGGCCTTCGGTGATGGTGCCGTCGGTGGCGATCCGCTCGCCGGGTTTGACCAACATCTGGTCCCCGACGGCCAATTCCGCCGGGGAGACGGTGACCGGGGTGCCGTCGCGGAGCACGGTCGCGGAGTCCGGGACCAGATTTAGTAGCGCCCGCAGCCCGCGGCGGGTGCGGGCGACGGCGTACTCCTCAAGGCCTTCGCTGATGGAGAACAGCACAGCGAGCATCGCGGCTTCGCCGACCTCGCCGAGGATCACCGCGCCGACCGCAGCAATCGTCATCAGGGTGCCGACGCCAATTTTGCCCTTCGCCAACCGGCTCAGGGTCGAGGGGACGAATGTCCACGCCCCGATCAGCAGCGCCACCCACTCCAGGGCGAGCGCGACCGGTTCGGGGCCGCCGGACCAGCTGGTGATGTACGCGGCGAGCAGGAACACCGCGGCCGCGGCGGCAGCCTGCAGCTCCCGCACCTGCCACCAGTGCTCCGGAGCCTGCTCGTCCTCACTGGCCGGTTCGTCGTGCCCGCATCCGCATGCGTCGCTCATCGCCGCACCCCCGCCTTCGTGTCGCCCGTTGTGCAGCAGGAGGTGGTGGCGTCGGTGCCGTAGTTCGGGCACAACACAACCGCGTTTCCGGTCGCTGCCAGGAGGGTTTCGGCGGCGGCGAGCACGTCCATCAGCTCCGGTCGGGCCAGGCTGTAGAACACCTGCCGCCCCTGCGGGCGGCCTTCGACGAGCCCACAGTCCCGTAAGCACGCCACGTGCGCGGAGACCGTCGATTGCGCCAACCCCAGCTCCGCCATCAGATCCGCCACCCGGGCCTCGCCACCGTGCGCGAGGCGGGTTGCGATTGCCAGACGGGTCCCATCGGAGAGGCTGTGGAACAACGCCACCGCGGGATCGAGGTCCGCCCCAGTCGCCACCGAGCACTCATTCATCGTCATATGACGATGATAGCGGCATTGTGTGCTGTAATCGAATCATCACGAAGAAGTGGCAGCAGGCGCGGCCGGGCGAGATGGTGGGAGCTGTTGGTATGCCGTCGATGTCGACGATCGAGTCTCTGTTCTGCCGCAGCGCACCGTGGCAGGCGGCCACCGGCAGGTGGGTACTCCCGTGGGCGCTGCAAGGCATCCATCCCCGAGGCCGGGTCCTTGAAATCGGTGGCGGCGCCGGCGCGATGACCGAACAGATCCTCACCACCAACCCCGACGAACTCGTGGATGTGACCGTCACCGACTTCGACCCGGTCATGGTCGCCGCCGCCAGCGATCGGCTGCAGGGTTTCGGGGCCCGCGCTCACGCCCAGGTCGCCGACGCCACAGCCCTGCCGTTCGAGGACGGAAGCTTCGACACCGTCGTCTCGTTCATCATGTTGCACCACGTCATCGACTGGGAACGCGCACTCGCCGAGGCCGCCCGAGTGCTCGCGCCCGGCGGAAGGCTGGTCGGCTACGACCTGCTCGGCAGCGCACCGGCGCGGCTGCTGCACAACCTCGAAGGGGCACCGCACCGGTTCATCCCCCGTGGCGAACTCCGCCTGCGCCTGACGTCTTTGCCTCTGACCGACATCACGGTCCGCGAGAACCCTGCGCTCGCCCGGTTCCGTGCCCGCCGTGCCGGTGACCGATGACCACGCCACCACTGCACGGGCATCACCATGGCCCTCCCTCGGACGAGCTCGCCGAGCTCGAGCAGCGTGACGTCGCGGTGGCGTTCGTCGACCTCGCCGGATACAGCGTGTTCACCGAGTTCTGCGGCGACCAGGAAGCCGCAGAACTGGCCATACGGTTGGCCTCTCAGACCTGGCAGGCAGGCTCTACGACCGGGCACGCGGCTGGTCAAGGCCATCGGCGATGCGGTGATGCTCACCGCCGACGCCCCCCAAGTGATCCTCGCCACGATCACCGCCCCCGCGGCCGCGGCCGCCGGTCAAGACGGATTCATCGCCCTACGCGCCGGGATCGATCCACTACGGCAGCGCAGTCGTCCGCGACGGAGACCTGTTCGGGCACGCGGTCAGCGTCGCCGCCCGCATCACCGCCCTCGCTGGCGCCGGCCACGCCGTGATCACCGATCCGATCTGCCCGCCACCAGCCGAGCTGGATTGCTCGCCATGCTCGCTGACCTGCTGAAAGACACCGGAGTTGGCCTGCCAAAAGGACACCCGGATAAGGCTCGCTCAGTTCGTGCCGTCGCCGTTCAACAGCAACCCGTCGTAGCGCTGAGAACGTTGCGTAGTGCTTCCAACGAGTCCGGTTGCGCTCGGTAGTAGACGTTCATGCCGCGGCGCTCGGGGGTGACCATGCCGGCTTTGCGGAGCTGCCCCAGGTGGTGACTGGTGGTGGCTTCGGTGAGGCCGACCGCGGTCGCGAGGTCGCAGGTGCAGGTCCCGTCACCGGTGTCGGTAAGCAGGATTGAGACGAGCTTGATCCGAACGGGATCGGCAAGCGCCTTGAGCCGCAACGCGATCTGCAGCGCGGTGTCGTCATCGAGCGGTGCCGCCGATACCGGTGCGCAGCAGATCGGGGCGCTGATGTCGACCATCGGCAAGGGCTTCGGCATGACCAGATCGTACGCCCCTACTTGACATATGTCGAAAAGGTGGCACCCTGCATGTGTCAGTAGTTCGATATATGTCTCACAGGTGAAGGTGATGGTCATGTCCCGTATGCAGCTCGCGCTCAACGTCGATGATCTCGATACCGCGATCGAGTTCTACTCCAAGCTGTTCAACACCACCCCGGCCAAACGCAAGCCGGGATACGCCAACTTCGCGATCGTCGAGCCGCCCCTGAAACTGGTGCTGCTAGAGAACCCCGGCCAGGGCGGCACGATCAACCACCTCGGCGTCGAGGTCGAATCGAGCGAGAAGGTGCACGCCGAGATCGCCAGGCTGTCCGGGGAGGGCCTGTTCACCCAGGAGGAGATCAACTCCACCTGCTGTTTCGCAACCCAGGACAAGGTCTGGGTGACCGGACCGGCGAACGAGAAGTGGGAGGTCTACACCGTGCTCGCCGACTCCGACACCTTCGGCACCAGCCCGAAACTGTTGGAACAGAACGCCGCCGCCGACGACGCCGAGCAGGGTTCGGTGTGCTGCGGTGGCAGCGCCGCCGAACCGGCCGAAGCGCGCACGGCCTGCTGCTGAGCCCGACGTTCAGCCCGCGCTCCCGCCTACCGCGCGATGCGGTCGGCGAGGGCGCGGATCCGCGCGGTGATGTCGTCGCGGATCAACCGCATCCGTTCGATGCCGTCGATGCCCCGTTCGGAGGGTTCGTCGGTGTTCCACACCTCGAGGGCGACGCCGTCGGGTGGGGTGACGTCGGCGGTGCCGACCACCACGACGAGATCTGCAGTTTGCATCAGTTCGTCGGTGAGTTGGCGCGGCTGATGCCCGTCCACGGTGGCGCCGACTTCGGCGAGCACCTGGGCGGACAGGTCGTTGACCTGGCCGCCGATCTTCGCGCTGGTGCCGGCCGAGGATGGGGTGATCCGGTCGGTGACTGTCGGTGTGAGATGTTCGGCCATCACCGATTTGCCGCGATTGGACACGCACACGAACAGCACCTGCGGTGTCGTGCTCACCGGCCGACCTGCTGGTCGGCGGGTACGAGTTCGTCGAGGAGGTCCTCGACGAGTCCGCGGATCTGATCGCGGATCGGGCGGACCGCGTCAATGCCTTGGCCGGCGGGGTCGTCGAGGGCCCAGTCGCGGTACCTGACGCCGGGGAATACTGGACATGCATCGCCACAGCCCATGGTGATCACCACATCGGAGGATTCGACCGTGTCGGGGGTGAGGATCTTCGGTGACTGCGCGGAGATGTCGATACCGACTTCGGCCATCGCCGCGACAGCGGCGGGATTGATTGAGTCGGCGGGAGCAGATCCGGCGGAGCGGACCTCGACACTGCCCTGGCTCAGAGCGGTGAGGAACCCCGCGGCCATCTGTGAGCGGCCAGCATTGTGGACGCACACGAACAGCACGCTAGGTCGAGAGGAAGACATGAAACACAGGCCCTTTCAGCTGTGGAGGAAAGCTCGGAAAGTCACACACGGTCGGCCGTGAGCTCGGCAAGGAGCTCGCGAACCCGGGCATCAAGGTCATCGCGGATGGCGCGAACCTCGCCTAGTGGACGGCCTTCAGGATCGGAGACCGTCCAATCGAGATACCGCTTACCGGGATAGATCGGACACGCGTCGCCGCAACCCATCGCTACGACCACGTCGGCGGCGGCGACCACATCGTCGGTTAGCGGTTTGGGGTACTGCGTACCCAAGTCGACGCCGATCTCGCTCATTGCTTCGACGACGGTCGGGTTGATCGAGTGCGCGGGTGTTGACCCGGCTGAGCGCACGTGTACCCGCCCAGCGGCGTGATGGGTCAACAATCCTGCGGCCATCTGCGAGCGGCCGGCGTTCTGCACGCAGATGAAGAGAACCTCGGGCACATCCTTGGGCACCGCGCCCTCAGCCTGGGCGAGGGCGCGTAACCGATCAGCCGCGAACCGGCCCGCCAAGGTCGTCAGATGCGTATGCACCCGGGAGGTACGCCGTAACACGGTGTAGGACTCGAAGACACAGCGTTCTACCGTCTGGCGAGACACCACCCCTTCGTACTTGGCGGCCAAGTCGGCGGCGGTACGGGCCAACACGGTATGAGGCATCAACAGTTCGGGCTGCTCGCGGTGTTCACCGCGACGTAGGTGTTCGTCCAACGCATTCTCAGACATCGCGAGCAGGCTCCTTCGACACATCTAGGCTAGAAGCAGTGGGAGTTGTGAAGCGTTTCCGCAACGCCAGGGACACATAGACCAGCGCGACGAGAACCGGGACCTCGATCAGTGGCCCGATGACCCCGGCGAGAGCCTGGCCGGAGGTCGCACCATAGGTCGCGATCGCGACGGCGATGGCGAGTTCGAAGTTGTTGCCGGCGGCGGTGAACGCCAGCGTGGTGGTCCGTGCGTAACCCAGCCCCATCGCGGCGCCGAGGACGAATCCGCCACCCCACATCACCGCGAAGTAGATCAGCAGCGGCAGCGCGATCCGCACGACGTCCCACGGGTGAGAGGTGATCTGCTCCCCCTGCAAGGCGAACAGGATGACGATGGTGAACAGCAGACCGTAGAGGGCCCACGGCCCCAATCGCGGGAGGAACGAGGATTCGTACCATTCGCGGCCTCTGGCCCGTTCGCCGATGCGGCGGGTGAGATAGCCGGCGATCAACGGGATTCCGAGGAAGATCAGCACCGACTTCGCGATCTGCCACGGCGAGGTGTCGATGGTCGTCTGTTCCAGGCCGAGCCATCCGGGTAGCACCGAAAGGTAGAACCAGCCCAGCACGGCGAACATGATCACCTGGAACACCGAGTTCAGTGCGACGAGGACGGCAGCCGCCTCGCGGTCGCCGCACGCCAGGTCGTTCCAGATGATGACCATCGCGATACAGCGCGCCAGACCGACGATGATCAGTCCGGTCCGGTATTCCGGTAGGTCCGGGAGCAGAAGCCAGGCCAGCGCGAACATCAACGCGGGTCCGACGATCCAGTTCAGCAGGAGCGATCCCAGGAGCAGGCGACGATCGCCAGTGACCGAGTCGAGTCGGTCGTAGCGCACCTTGGCCAGCACCGGATACATCATGATCAGCAGTCCGAGAGCGATTGGCAGCGAGATGCCGTCGATCTCCACGGCCGCCAGGGCGTCACCCAGGCCGGGAACGGTGCGGCCCAGCATCAGGCCCGCGACCATTGCTGCGCCGATCCACACCGGCAGGAACCGGTCGAGCATCGACAACTTCGCCGCGACCGCGGTGTCGGTGGTGGTCACTGGTCGGCCTCGCACGAACGAGTTTCCCCCACAACCATGGCGAGATCGCCCAGCAGGACCGACAGTTGTTGCAGTGCTTCGGTGTTCACACGGTAGTACACCCAGGTCGCGCGGCGTTCGCTCGTCACCAGACCCGCCTGACGCAGCACCTTGAGATGATGCGAGATCGTCGGCTGCGACAGCTCGAACGGCCCGGAGATGTCGCACACGCACGCCTCACCTCCCGGATGCGCGGCAACCTCCGACAGCAACCGCAGCCGAACCGGATCCGCGAGCGCCTTCAGCAGCGGGGTAACCGCTCCGGTCTCGTCACCACTCAGGCCGCGGCCTGGCAAGAGAAGCAAGTTCTTATTCGACACCCGTCAATATTGACATACATCGATTCAACGGGACAAGGCCCTCCGATACCCGGGAGCGCACTTGCGTTCCCGCATTGAGATCCACGCCCGCGGGCTCTGGCTCAGCGACCCCGCGATAAACTGCTGACCAGCGGTCGGGCGCTCTGCGGGGAGTGCCTGTCCGGTCCGCTCTCGCCTATTGAATTTGCTGCGGGCAGTGCTGCCTACGGGGCGTATGTCCGCGGCGTGTTGCCTACGGGAGATGATCGGGTGTCGGCCGAATGTGTCGCGGAGCGGTCCGACGACGACGCACAACCTGACGATGCACAACCTGACGACGCACAACCTGAGGACGCACAACCTGAGGACGCACAACCTTCAGGGCACGTGCGTCGCGGGACGTTGCTCGGTCGCGAACGTGAACAACGTGAAATAGGCGCTGTCATCGACTCCGTAATCGCAGGCCACTCGGGAGTCGTGCTGGTGCGCGGCGAACCGGGCGTCGGCAAGACGGCACTGGTGACTGCCGCGGCGGACGGTGCAGGCCGGGCCGGGGCCGCGGTGTTGCTCGGGCGCGCGGTCGCCTTTGAACAGTCCCTCCCCAACGCGCTTCTGCAGGTGCTTCTGCTGCATCTCGGCGATGGGTCGACAACTGTTGCATCGCAGCATGTCTCGACGCTGCGCCTCGCGCTCGGACTGGAGGCTGGGGAAATGCCAACGCCACCAGCGCTGGCGGATGCTGTTGTCTCCCTTGTTGCCGAGATGTCTACTCGCGCACCGGTCGTCATCGTCGTCGATGATCTCCAACACGCGGACCAGAGCTCGAAGGACGTGCTCGACGCACTCGTGATGGCGCGGCTGCCACGTGTGGCGGTGGTGGCAACCGCTCCGGCGCACACGCAGTGCGGGCTCGGCTCGTGCACGGTCATCGACGTCGTGCCACTCGTCGACGACGCCGCGTCGAAACTCCTCTCTCTGGCCCACCCGAACATGGCACTCGAGGTCCAGCGCCGCATATTGGCACTTGCCGAAGGCAATCCACTCGCGCTGCGCGCGGTGCCCGCCGAGCTGCGGCACGACCACCTCGACGGCTCGGCGGCGTTGCCGCCGGTACTTCCAATGTCAACTGTGCTGCGAGACAGACTCTTTCCCAACATGCCGGAGCTTCCCGGTGTGACGCGGCGCCTGCTCTTGATGCACGCGTTGGCCCCCGACATTCCGGTCAACGATCTTCTCGCGGCCCTCGGCAGTCGCACATACTCGGACGTCGTCACTCCCGCGCTGGACGCGGGGGTCGTCGAAGTGAGCGTCTTCGACGGCGAGGCCACCCCCGCGGAGCCGCAACGAATCCGCTTCACCCGAGCGCTCTTCGGCTCGGCGCTGATGAGCACGGCAACCGATGACGAGCGCTCGGCGACGTATCGATCGTTGGCTCGGGTTACGTACATCTCAGCCGGGATCGAATCCGACTTGTCCGAATCCGACTTGTCCACGGGAAGAACCAGATTCGACGACGCGCTGGCAGCTCGGCTCGAAGTGGCCGCGGAGGCCGACCTGTGCACCGGCGAGTGGCGTTCGGGGCTGGACCGACTTCAGCGAGCCGTTGAGCTGACCGGTGACCGCGGTGAGCGTCACCGGCGACTGGCTCGCGCAACGCAGGTTGCCGCGCGCGTCGATCGTGAAGTGGCGGCACAGATGTTCGTCGGAATGCAGACAGGGCAGCGGCATTTCGAGAATTCGATCACCGACGCACTCGCCGCGTCGGCTGTCATCGTCATCGACGACGACGGCGATGTCGACACGGCGTATCGAATGCTGATGGATGCGTTCGAACGCACTGCGCCGCACGACTCCGACGATCCGGTGGTTCTCGAGGCCGTCGAGGCGCTGCGCGAGTTGTGTTGGCTCGGTGGGCGGGCGGAGTTGTGGGACGGTTATCGGCGGGTCGTCGACGAGGTGGCGCCCGAGGCGTCGTCTGCGCTCGGACTTGTGGCGGCACTCTGGAGGGGGCCGTCGACGCTGTCAGCCGTGCAGCGGACCACTCTGGACGCGCTGATCGCCGGATTGTCGGTCGATCAATCTCCGTTGTGGATCGGCGAGGTCGCCGAGATGGCTGCGACATTCGACCGGATCGACGAATGTCGTGCGGTACTCGATGAGCTGATCGACGGCATCGACACCTGCCGCGACGTGACGAGCAGGCCGTCGATCGCGGCGGTGTGGGCGATGCTGCTGCTGGCGCAGGACGCGTTCCACCGTGGTAATTGGTCCACCACAACCGAATTGGCACGACAGGCCAAGGCGGTCTGCGGCGTCGACGGCCACGATCACCTCGGCTGGCTCGCCGACTACCTGCTCGGTATGGTGGCCGCGGTTCGTGGCGAGGTCGACCTGGTGGAGCAACTCGCGGCGCGCATGCGTGCCTGGGCGATCCCGCGTCGTGCATTCGTGCTCATCCGGTTCGCCGAACACCTGTGGACGTTGGTCGCCGGTGGGCGAGGGGACGTCGGTTCGGTGTACATACATGCAACGGCGGTCAGTCCGGTCGGTCGGCTCGGACCCTACGTGTCGATGTCGGGAATGATTGCGCTCGATCTCGTCCGATCGGCGACTCGCACCGGTCGTGACGACGACGCGCGGGCGCATGTCGCCGCCATCGAAGAAGCTCAGATCGGTCGAATCTCTTCGCGGCTGGACCTGATTGCGCTGGCGTGCCGGGCCATGATCAGCGGCGACGATTCGGGCCGACTGTTCGAGGAGGCGCTGGCGCTACCCGGAGCCGACCAGTGGGTCTTCGAGTACGCGCGTATCCAGTACACCTACGGGATGGAACTGCGACGTAACCAGGAACTCGTCGCTGCCAGGAGGCAACTGCGAGCAGCATTGTCGACGTTCGTCGAACTCGGTGCGACGCCGTGGGCCGCGCGTGCCGAGGCGGAACTCGACGCCACGGCACCGACACGCAACGTGGCGGCCGCAGACTCGGAGCTGACCGCCTACGAGCGGCGCATCGCTGAGATGGCCGCGGCCGGACTCACGAACAAGACTGTCGCAGAACGACTCGACATCTCTCATCGGACCGTCGGCAATCATCTGTATCGGATCTACGCGAAGCTGGGAGTGACATCGCGGGTCGAACTGCGAGACGTGCTCGCAGTATCGAAGCCGAGGACCGGCAGCCCCGCCGGCCGACTGGTCAGGTGAAGAGGGCGCAATCACGCAGTGCCGTACGGGATCTGACTCCGACGGTGCGGTATACGTGCGAAAGATGGCTTCCGACCGTGCTCGGTGCAATGCCCATCCGAGCTGCGATGGCACGGTTCGACATTACGGATACGGCCATCTCGGCGATACGATTTGCCGTGGCGGAAATCTGTGGGGATCTACGTGGCGGTGTGAAGGTGGTGACCGACTCGCCGAGCAACCGTAGTTCATCGGCGGTTCGTGCAGACCAGTGGTCGGCGCCGAGCACGGTGAACGTCGAGAGAGCTTGGTAGAGTTCCTCTCTCGCGGCGCGACCGAGGCCGTTCATGCGCAACCGACGCCCGAAGTGTAAGCGCACTCGCGCGACGTCGAACGGCCATCGGTCGGCGCCGGGCGTTGCGATCGCAGAGCGATATGCCTCGACATCGTCGGTGACGATCGCGTACGAACCCGCACGCAGGAAAGCGAGCCGGAGATCGGGCCCTGGACCGACTGCGGTCAACGCCTGCGCCACCGACTCTGTTGCCGAACGTGATTCGCATTCGGAGGCGGCCTCGGCGAGGTCGATGATGGCGCGGTCGCCGCGAGTGATGACGTCGGCGGGCCCATCTTTGGAGGCGCGGAAGATGCGTAGCGCGCTCCGCGGATTACCTGCGCCGAGAGCTGTGACCGCCTGGAGGTGGCCATGGTGTCGCGTGACGCCGACCCCCTTGGATATCCACTCGGGTACTGCGAGGGATGCGGTCGATGTCGAGAGCAGCTCCCCGCGATACGCCGACAACAGTTTTCGTGCACTGACGAGATAAGCCTGTGCGTAGAGTTGCAGTCCCGACTCGCGGCACAGGGCAATCCCGCCGTCGAGAATCCGCTGTGCCTCGTCCCAGCGTCCCGCACCGAGATAGTGCGAGCCGAGCATCCATGCGGCACACACCGACGAGGTGACCGACGAGCGAGGGTCGCTCCACACGCGATGCAACGCTGCCCGCCACCAGTAGCTGCTGCTGCGCGAGGTTGCGACAAAAGCGCTGCGCACTACATCTGCGCTGTCGGCTGAGTGTTGCAGGGTGTCGATCAGTCGGTCGAGCCGAGTATCGAGGTGCGCATGCGATGCGCGGTCGGGCGAAAGTGTCTGCGCCGCAATCAGTGCCCATTCCGGCGCTGTCGCCGCGTGCTGGGCGACCAGGGCGGTGAATTCTGACCAGTGCTCCGGCCGGTCGTCGAGATGGCACAGCTGGTAGTGCGACCAGAGTGCGTCGTCGAGGATGCGGTCGCCCGGAATCGACGGCTGTGCGCGAATCGCCCGCGCGAAGGTTCGCTGTGCCTCGCGGATCGACTCCGGCGCCTTCGCCGACAGGTACGAGCGCGCAACGACGGCTTCGAGCGAATGCGTCGCTGTGGCGTCGGTGCTCAATGCGTCATCGAGAAGTGCGCTGGCGGTTGGGATATCGGCGCTCACAGCAGAGACCAGAGCCGACGCCGCCGCTAGTCGTCGAGCCTTGGCGGGCGGGTCTGTCGTGCGGGCGGCGCTGAGTCTGAAATTGTCGGCGGCAGTGTGGGAGTCGCCGTGCCGAAGTGCCTGCGCCGCAGAACGTTGCAGAAGATCTGCGACGTCGTCGTAGTCCAGTCCGACTGTTGCGGAATCGCTCTCGGGAAGTGCTGACTCGGTCGACGCGATGGCGAGATAGCCTGCGCGGACCAGTTCGCGGGGGCGGCCGTCTCCGCGAAGCGTGATGCGACGACGATCAGCGGAATCAAGGCTCGGAAAGTGTAGGCGCAGAAAGTGATCGGACGACGACACGTCGAGCGGATGGACCGCGAGCGCGACGTCGACCGCATGACTGGGTAGACCTGCGACACCCGGCACGCAGGTGGTGACGAGCTTGACCCGGCTGCCGGCCAGGCGTCGGCACAGGAACGAGAGTGTCTGTGCGGCAGAGTCGTCGAGCTGGTCGGCGTCGTCGAGTCCGATGAGTAGCGAGTGAGATCGAGGCCGACGCGCAAGGCTGAGCAGCGTCTGTCGCAGATCGGTGGCATCATCGTCCGCGTCTGTGTCCGAGTGAGGCTCTGATGTGTCGGATTCGCGGAGGTGGGCGGCCAGTTCGGTCAGGACTGACTCGGAGCCGGCGCGGGTGTTCAGCCGCGCGAGTCGGTACCCGGCGTCCGACGCCATACGTTCGGCCGCGGCCAGCAGTGCTGTGCGCCCGGTGCCCGGTGCGCCGACCAGCGCAATCGAATGGTCAGTCGGCGACGAGACGAATGAGCTCAGTGATGCAAGAAGCCGGTCGCGCGCCGTCAGGGTGTGTGACACCACCGCCCGGTGACCTCCCCTGTGAGCTAAGTTACTTGCAAGTACAAGCAACAATGTAGCTCACCCCGGGGGCGCCCAGATGTCCGGGTTGCCGGAAGCAGGAGTCGGCACGTCCGGCCTTGCACGGTGGCAGAACACAGCGACGCCCACGACCGTGGTGGTCATGGGCGCCGCGTTGTTCGTGGAGCTGCTACTTCGAGGCGGAGCCGCTCGTCGACGACGCGTTCGACGCGTTGCTGCTCGAAGCCGACGACGGTGACGACGTGGCGTCGGAGTCGGCCGAGGCGGTGGCGTCGGAACTCGCGGCTCCTCCGGCTTCGGCAGAACCGGCGTCGGCAGAACCAGTGCCCGCAGATCCCTTGCCGGCAGTGTCGGTGCCGTTCGTCGTGCCGGGGTCGGCTGCGGTGGAGTCGTCGGTCGCTCCGGCCGTGTCGTTGCCGGCGGTGGCAGGTGCAGAGGCGCCGCCCGACCCCGTCACACCATCACCCGTGGCACCTGACCCCGTGACGCTCTCGCTCGGCGTGACCACACCGGCGTCGGACGAACCGGAGTCCGTGGATTCCGACGAGGTAGCGGACTCCGCGAGATCCGTTGCGGCCGTTGCGTCCTGGGCTTCGGACGCTACCGGCGTCGCAGCCCTGACAATCGGCGCGCTCGCGACTGACGACGCATCGACGGTGTACGACGTCTTCGGAGGTAGCGGAGCCAGCGCAGTCGCGATTGACGTCACGATGTGCTGCAGGGCGCCGAGCGTGCCCGGCAGGAGGATGTTGAGCTGACCGTCCTCGTCGAAGCTGCTGTCGAGCGCGGGGTGCAGCAGACCACCATTGATGACGGGGAAGTCACCGAGACCGATGATGTTGCCGACGCTCGGGCCATAGCCGCCATTGATGAGGCCGTCGAGCATGACACCCGGCGCTTGCATCAGCGCGGTCGCGACCTGGCCGATATCACCGGCTTCAACGCCGTCGACCACGGTCTGGACAGCATGCCCGACCGCCCCGAGGCCACCGGCCAGCGGACTGATGATGCCCATTCCGGCGAAGAGTACGACGTCCGGCACCTGATAGACCAGGCGCTTACCCGCAGCGAACGGCTCCGACAGCGCAGCGCTGATCCGATCGTTCGGGATCGCTCCGGCGAGCGCCAGACCGGCGTCGAGCGGCACGTCGAGGATCTTCATCAGTGCGGGCATCACTGATCCGGTGGACGGATTGATTGCCGCGTAGATCGGCGCGACGGCGACCAGCAGGATGTTGTTCATCGCCGACTCGATGTCGCCCGCCTTCAGGGCGGCGGTGACCGCGGCGAGCAACTGCGGAACATCGTTGCGCAGTGCGTCGGCAACGTCGTTGACCGCGCCCGAGAGTCCTGGGCCGACGCCGGCGGCGGCCTCGGACGCCTGCTTCCACAGCGCGGCGAAATCAGGGCTGGTGCCCGCCTTCCACTCGCCGTTTGCAGCGCCGTCGGCGACGCCCTTGACGAGATTGAGCTGGTTCTCCAACACCTGGCTCAGTATCGGCAGCGCTTTGTCGGGCGAATTGGCTTGCAGCGTTTTGATATTCGCGAGCGCCCGCTCGATCGCGTCCGCGTAGATCTGCGTCGGGTCGGCATCGGCGGCCAGGGTGGTCAACGCATGTGCGCCGACGGTTGCGGTGTCCGCGACGAGTTGCGTCGTCGAGGCTGCCCCCTCGGTTGCGGCCACCGTCGCGGCCTGACTCATCGCCGGGACGGCTGCGATCACTGCGGCGCTCGCGATGGACATTCCGGTGAGGGCCAACGCGCCCACCCCCGGGCGAACGACAGCGTTCTTCATGGTCACTCCTTGTCAGTGGCGGCACCAGAACCTCGTCCGCCCCCGAGCGACCCGATTGCGGCGCGCACCACCACCCGACGCGCCGTCGTCGAGGGTGCCTCGTTCGCACAGCAAAATGACGGGATACGCGCAAGCCGGTAGCCGCGTGACTCAGCTTGTGACGCGGAACACGACGCACAAATGCGCTCGACGCCCGCGGAGTAAGTATCCGCGGGCGCCGAGGCGTCGTGAGTGGTGTGTCGGATCAGAGCGTTAGCTTTCGCTCGACGCTGAGCTCCCTGCAGAGGCGGATTCGGACTTCGACGTTGCGGAGTCTGCAGACTCCGTGGTGTCTGCCGCGTCGGCATCAGTATCAGCGTCGGCAGCCGAGCCGGTTCCCTTCGAACCCGCAGAGCTCGAACCCGTGCTGCTCGAACCCGCGCTGCTCGACGTCGAGTCGGTAGCGGACTCCGAAACGTCTGCCGTGCCGGATGATTCGACGCTGCCCGACTTATCGCCGGAAGACTGCGCGGGTGCCTCTGTGGAATCGGCAACCGTTGCCGTCGGCGCAGCCGCATCCGAAGCAGCCGCATCGGAAGCGGTCGCAGCCGCGTCGGAAGCAGTCACGGTCGAGTCGGTCTGAGCCGCGACCAGCGTGGCCATGTCGGCGCTCACGGTCTTCTTCGGGGGCTTCGGCGTGATGGCCTTGCGAATGTCCTCCTGAACGCGCTGGAGCACCCATCCCGTACCCGGAAGGACGATGGCGGGAGTGCCGTCGGCGTCCGTGCCGGAGAGCTGCAGCACGCCTCCGAGCAAACCGCCGCTGACAACGCGCACTCCGTTGAAGCCCACCAGTCCGCCGACGCTCGGTCCGTAGCCGCCGTGCAGGAAGCCGTCGAGCGTGATGGCAGGCGCCTGGACGAGTGCTGTCAGTGCGCCTTCGAGATCGTTGGTGCCCAGGGCGTCGATCACGTTCTGCACGCCGCGACCGAAGCCGCCGATCCCGCCTGCGACCGGGCTGATGATCCCCATCCCGATGTAGGCGAAGTCGGAGCCGATCACGTTGTTCACCTTGATGGCGTTGCTGATCGGTGTCGAGATGGCGGCGGCGATGTCGGCGTTCGGGATCGCACCCGCGGCGATGAGGCCGGCGTTCAGCGGAACGTTGAGCAGCTTGACGAGCGTCGGGACCACTCCGCCGCCTGCCTTGGTCGGCTTGATCACGGAATACACCGGCGTGACCACGGCGAGCAGCAGGTTGTTCATCGCGCCTTCGATGTCGCCGGACGAGAGCGACGTCGAGACGGCTTCGAGCAGCTTGGGGAGCTGATCAGAGAGTGCCGCGGTGACGTTGGCTTCGATGCCCGCGGAGTCCAAGCCGTCGAGTGCGGCCTGGATCTGGGTCCAGATCGGCGAGAAGTCGGCGGCCTTGCCCTCTTTCCACTCACCGGCGACGGCCCCGTTGATGATGCCGTTGACCAGCGCGGTCTGGTTCGCCAGCAGCTGGTTGAGGATCGGGTACTCGGTCTTCGACGCCGTCTTCTTCAGCTTCTCGATGGCAGCCTGTGCCTTGGTGAGCACCTGCTGGTAGATCGCCAGCGGGTCGGTATCGGTAGCGGAAGGTGTTCCGGCAGAGGGTGTTGCTGCAGAAGGTGTTCCGGCAAGTGGCGTCGCCAGCGCTGCGGCGGCCGCAACAGCGGCGTCCTGCGTCACGGCCGTTGGCATCGCTGCGGCATACGTGGCTGCCTGGCTCATCGACGGGACGGCCCCGATCACCGCGGCACTCGCCACGGAGAACCCGGCGAGGGCCATCATGCTCGCCCGTGGGCGAACGGCAGCGTTCATCATTGTCACTCCTAGAAACCGGTGGCGAGCAGTCGTGAGTAGTCGGGGTCGCCAGGTGGACCCCGCAGGTGGACGCCGTCGCCACTCGCCGGCGCTCACCGCCGATGACTGTGCATGCCGGATCGACAAAAGGGACGAATCGTCGCAACGCCGTGGACAAATGACTCAGCTTGCGAGGTGGGTCATATCCCGCAGCAGGTGTGTGATAGATCGCAGCACGCTCAGGGCTCCCGCTTTGTCGAGCGGTTCATTACCGTTGCCGCATTTCGGTGACTGCACGCACGACGGACATCCCAGCTCGCACCCGCATTCGGAGATGGCGTCCGCGGTCGCCGCGATCCACGTCGCGAACTGCGCGTACCCACGCTCGGCGAAACCCGCGCCGCCGAGATAGCCGTCGTAGACGAAGACGGTCGGAAGTCCGGTGTCGGGGTGCAGGTTGGTCGAGAGCCCTCCGATGTCCCATCGGTCGCACGTCGCGACGAGGGGCAGCATGCCTATCGCCGCATGCTCCGCGGCGTGCAGGGCACCCGGCAGGCGCGTGGCGTCGATACCCACGTCGGACAGCGACTCCGGCGTCAGCGTGTACATGACCGCGCGCGTGTGCAGGGTCTGACGCGGCATGTCGAGTTCGACGGCGTCGAGAACCTCGCCAGACGGAAGCGACCGCAGATATCCGACGACCTGATGGCTGACGTCGACTTCGACGAACGCCACCGACAGCGGTCCGTAGGTGTTCGACGAAACGACGGACGTCACCGACACGTCCGTGGTCTCACGCGCCGACGTCGTCCAGTCCGGCTCCTCGGGATGAGCCAGCGCGAGTCCCTCGTCGAGGTCGAGTTCGTCGACGATATAGCTCTCGCCCTGGTGAATGTGTAGCGCTCCGGGATGCACCGTGGCGGGTGCGCGACCGGCGTCGACGGTCCCGAGCAGCTCCGACGTCGTCGCATCGACGATGAGGACCTGCCCGCCGATTCCACCGCGAATGTCTATGTCGCCGTGGGGTTCTACGCCCGCGGCCGGATACCAGCCCGCCTTGCGCTTGCGGAGTAGACCGTCGGCGGCGAGTTGCTGCACGGCGTCGCGCGCGCCCCAGCGCTCGATCTCGTTGTCCCCCAACGGGTACTCGGTGGCTGCACACAGCAGGTGCGGCGCGAGGATGTACGGGTTGGTCGGATCGATCACGGGCGCCTCGACCGGCGTGGCGAGTAGCGCGTCGGGATGGTGGACCAGATACGTGTCGAGCGGGTCGTCACGCGCGATCAGGACGACGAGCGCATCGCCTGATTCACGTTGGCGCCCAGCACGTCCCGCCTGCTGCCAGAACGAGGCGATGGTTCCCGGGTAGCCCGCAATGATCACCGCGTCGAGTCCGGTGATGTCGACGCCGAGTTCGAGTGCGTTGGTGGTCGTCACCCCGACGAGCCTGCCGTCGGAGATCGCGGCTTCGAGTCGACGACGATCATCGGCGAGATACCCTGCGCGATAGGCGGCCACCTTGTCGACGAGGTCAGGAGTGCTGTGCGACAACAGATCACGAGCCCGCAGTGCTGCGATCTCGACGCCCCGTCTGCTGCGTCCGAAACACAGTGTGCGAGCGCCCTCGACGACGAAGTCGGCAAGCAGGCGGGATGCCTCTGCATCTGCGGATCGTCGTACCGGAGCATTGTTCTCGCCGGTCACGCCCGGCACGAAATCGGGTTCCCACAATGCGACTGTCCGCTCACCTCGCGGCGATCCGTCGTGTGTGACCCCGACCGCGGGTTCGCCGATGAGTCGTTCGAGTGCGGCGGCGGGATCGGCGACGGTCGCACTGGCCGCGATGACCGTCGGCTCCGAACCGCACGCACGTGCCAGACGCAACAGTCGACGCAGCACCATCGCGGTGTTGGACCCGAACACCCCACGGTAGTGGTGACATTCGTCGACGACGATGTATCGCAGGTGCGCGAAGAACTGTCGCCATTGGCCGCGCGACGGGCCGCCGGTGTGTGTGCCAGGCGTGGCGACGCCGGTGAGTATCCCCAGGTGCAGCATGTCGGGATTGGTGAAGATCCACCGTGAATGTGCGCGAGCCCACTGTCGGATCTCGGAATCGGTGTCGCCGTCGTACGCGCACGGTTGGAGGTGAGAAAAGTCGCGGCGTCCGGAGATGATCGACGTGAGTGCCTTGAGTTGATCGGCGCCGAGGGCTTTAGTCGGGCTGAGATACAGTGCGGTCGAGTGTGGTTCGGCGAGAAGCGTCGTCAGAATTGGCATTTGGTACGACAACGATTTGCCAGATGCAGTTCCGGTGGCAATCGATACATGTCGGCCTGCGAATGCGTGGTCGGCTGCCTCGGTCTGATGAATCCACGGTCGTTCGATTCCGCTATCGACGAGAGCGGAGCGGACCTCACTCGAAATCCATTCCGGCCAGGGCGCGAAAGTTGCTGAGCGGGAATCGATTACCGAGAGATGGGTTACCGGACTGGAGTCCGGATCTGTTCCGGCCAGTGAGCGACGAAGAAGTTCGGTGCCGAACGTGGAGTGGTGCATAGACGAAATGTCGTGGTGATCGGGCGATCTCGGTTCGCGAGGCCCCAATCGGTGCGAGTGCGTGATTATGTCCTAGAGCCAGCCGGTTTTCATTGCATACGATGTTACCTTTCGGTCTCGAACGTCGAAAAATCGGGTGCTTTTGGCTCAGAGTGATTGCGACGACTATCCAAGTCGCCTCGAACATGATTGACTGAGTTCGGCCGCAGCTCCCGGGCGGCCATCGCTGATTGCGGTGATCGCGCGGGATCGGGTTGCAGCCGTGGTACTGAAGTTGTCAGGCCGAATGGTGTTCGTCCACGAACTCTTCCATCGGCGTTCTCCGAGGTATGGCGGTACGACCGGCCGCGACACGTGACCAGCGTGTCGGGACAGTTTGAATGTATGTAAAGGATTGCAGGAATGGCACAGGGGACTGTGAAGTGGTTCAACGCGGAGAAGGGCTTCGGCTTTATTGCTCCCGATGAGGGCAATGACGACGTGTTCGTCCACTACTCGGAGATCCAGGGCAACGGCTTCCGTACCCTCGAGGAGAACCAGCGCGTGGAGTTCGAGGTCGGACAGGGCACCAAGGGTCCGCAGGCGACGGGCGTCCGCGCCGTCTGAGACTTCGGCTCAACAGACGAGCTTGATCGATGCAACGCTCCCGTCCTCTTTCGAGGGCGGGAGCGTTCGTCTGTCAGCGCCCGTCTGCCACGTGACCGGCCACCTCGTAGCCGCGGCGTTCGACGTCCCTCTGTTCGACGCCCCAGTAGGCAAGGCACCAGTATTGTCTGGTGCGTGGGCCAATTGGCGTTCTTCTCCGCCGAACTCGACGAGCCGTCGCTCGACGACCTCGGTGGTCTTCTCGCAGCGCACGGACAGTCGTCGCGCATCGCAGGTAGCGGGTCGGGCGCGGGTGGTACGCGCGTATCGATCGTGCTGTCGGCGCCATGGCGCGCGTCAGCCGTGGTGGAGGAGATGAAGGCCTGCGGTGTCGACACCGAGCTCGCCGAGTCCGACGAGGGCAATCCGCTCGCACGCACCGCGCTCACTCCGCTCCTCGACACTCTGCATGCAGCCTGGTCGCGCGGCGCGGTCAAGGCAGTTCCCGCAGGCTGGGTACCCGGCCCGCGTGCGCTGCGACTCTGGACGATCGCCGCGGGCTCGACCGATGCCGGGCACTACCAGCTCGGACTCGATCCACATGCGCCGGATACGCATGCGCAACTCGCGACTGCGCTGATGCGGACCGGGATTGCACCTACCCTTGTTGGCACGCGAATCCATTCGCCCGCTCTACGGATCTCGGGTCGTCGTCGACTCGCTCGTCTCTGCGAGTACGTCGGCGAGGCACCTCTTATCGCGGGGGCGCAGGCGGACTGGCCGGACGTCGGGGACTGACGAACGACACACATCGTTTCGCGCTCGGCATATTCAGCGTTGACCTGGCGTTATGGTCGGCAGCGTCGTCGAATCGCGTGGTGGATACCCGCCCATCGTGAATTCCGATGTGCAAATGGCGCTATACATAAGGTACAAACCTCAAACGAGACGAGACCCCACCCGCCGGCCAACCGGCACGCGGCGGGCGGGTCCAAACCGAAGGACACCCGTTGGCCGAGACCAGCACCACCGCACCCGCAAAAGGAGAAGCGATCCGACGACTGGTGATCGTCGAGTCGCCGACCAAGGCGCGCAAGATCGCGGGGTATCTGGGGGGCAACTACGTCGTGGAGTCCTCGCGCGGTCACATTCGTGACCTGCCACGGGGTGCCGCCGACGTTCCGGCGAAGTACAAGGGCCAGCCCTGGGCGCGGCTCGGTGTCAACGTCGACGACAACTTCGAGCCGCTGTACGTGGTCTCGGCAGACAAGAAGTCGACGGTCTCCGAACTGAAGTCGTTAATGAAGGATGTCGACGAGCTCTATCTCGCGACGGACGGCGACCGCGAGGGTGAGGCGATCGCCTGGCATCTGCTCGAGACGCTCAAGCCGAAGATCCCGGTCAAGCGCATGGTGTTCCACGAGATCACCGAGCCTGCGATCCGCGCCGCGGCCGAGAACCCGCGCGACCTCGACATCGACCTCGTCGACGCGCAGGAGACCCGACGCATCCTCGACCGCCTCTACGGGTACGAGGTCTCACCCGTGCTGTGGAAGAAGGTCATGCCGAAGTTGTCGGCGGGCCGTGTGCAGTCGGTGGCAACGCGCATCATCGTCGAACGTGAACGCGAGCGCATGGCGTTCGTGTCGGCCGAGTACTGGGACGTCGACGCCACGCTCGACGCCGGTGAGTCGACGACCCCACGCACCTTCTCGTCGCGGCTCGTGTCGGTCGACGACGCGCGGGTCGCTGCCGGTCGCGATTTCGACTCACGCGGCAACCTGAAGCGCGCCGAGGGCGTCGTCGTACTCGATCGGGAGCGGGCGACGGCCCTGGCCACAGCCCTCGACGGTGCCGACATGACGGTCACCTCGGTCGAGGAAAAGCCCTACACGCGCAAGCCGTATGCGCCGTTCATGACCTCGACGCTGCAGCAGGAGGCGGGCCGCAAGCTGCGCTTCACCTCCGATCGCACGATGCGCATTGCGCAGCGCCTGTACGAAAACGGCTACATCACCTACATGCGTACCGACTCGACGACGCTGAGCGAGTCGGCGATCAACGCCGCACGAGCACAGGCTCGCGATCTGTACGGCGCCGACTTCGTGCATGCCACGCCCCGGCAATACACCCGCAAGGTCAAGAACGCTCAGGAGGCGCACGAGGCGATCCGACCGTCGGGCGAGACGTTTCGGACTCCCGGCCAGGTTGCCGGTCAGCTCGAAGCAGACGAATTCCGGTTGTACGAGCTGATCTGGCAGCGGACCGTCGCGTCGCAGATGGCCGACGCGCGCGGCACCACGCTGAGCCTGCGTATCGCCGGCACCGCGAGCGGGCAGGGCGGCAACGGCGAGCGCTGCACGTTCGCGGCGTCGGGTCGGACCATCACGTTCCCCGGCTTCCTGTCGGCGTACGTCGAGACCGTCGACGAGCAGGCAGGCGGCCAGGCCGACAACGCCGAGACACGGCTGCCGCAGCTGACCGAGGGCCAGCACCTCACGGCCACCGACCTCGAGGCCGACGGTCACTCGACCAACCCGCCCGCGCGCTACACCGAGGCGTCGCTGGTCAAGGTGCTCGAAGAGCTGGGCATCGGCAGACCGTCGACCTATGCGTCGATCATCGGGACCATCCAGGACCGCGGTTACGTGGTGAAGAAGGGCAGCGCGCTGGTTCCGTCGTGGATCGCATTCGCTGTCGTCGGGTTGATGGAGGCGTACTTCGAGAATCTCGTCGACTACGACTTCACGGCGTCGCTCGAGGACGACCTCGACCAGATCGCCAACGGCAACGAGAACCGCACCCGCTGGCTGACCGAGTTCTACTTCGGCGACAAGGCGGCCGACGAGTCGTCGAGCGGTGATCAGGGCGAAGTGCCGGAGATCGCAGGCTCCGACATCGCCAAACACGGCGGATTGAAGAAGCTCGTCGGCGTGAATCTCGAGGAGATCGACGCCCGCGAGGTCAACTCGATCAAGCTGTTCGACGACGAGCAGGGCCGCCCGGTGTACGTCCGAGTCGGCAGGTTCGGGCCGTACCTCGAACGCAACGTGGCGACGTCACCCGACGCGGAACCGGATCTCCAGCGGGCCAACCTGCCTGCCGATATGACTCCCGACGAGCTGACGCTCGAGGTCGCGGAGAAGCTGTTCTCGACGCCGCAGGAGGGACGCTCGCTCGGCGTTGACCCGGTCAGCGGACACGAGATCGTCGCGAAGGAAGGACGATTCGGACCGTACGTCACCGAGATCCTGCCGTCCGACGACGACGAGGACGGTTCGGGTGGCGGCGCTGCGCCGTCCACAATTCCCGCAGGTCCTACTCCTCGTGATGGTGGCGAGGGCGGTGTGGTGCCGCTCGACGACGTGCCCGCGGGCGGTGGCACGGCCACCAAGACGGTCGCGAAGAAGACTGCCAAGAAGGCCGCGAAGAAGGCGGGACCCAAGCCGCGGACGGGTTCGCTGTTCAAGTCGATGGACATCTCGACGGTCACACTCGACGACGCGCTCAAACTGCTCTCACTGCCGCGGGTCGTCGGCGCCGACCCGGAATCCGGCGACGAGATCACCGCGCAGAACGGCCGCTACGGACCGTATCTGAAGAAGGGCACGGACTCGCGGTCGCTGGCCAACGAAGACCAGATCTTCGGGATCACGCTCGACGAGGCGCTCAAGATCTACTCCGAGCCCAAGCGTCGGGGACGGCAGGCCGCAGCACCCCCGCTGCGCGATCTCGAGAAGAACGACGAGGTCAGCGACAAGCCGATGGTGATCAAGGACGGCCGCTTCGGCCCGTACGTCACCGACGGCGAGACCAACGCCAGCCTGCGCAAGGGCGACGACGTCGCGACCATCACTCCTGAGCGGGCGATGGAACTCCTCGCCGACCGCCGCGCCCGCGGCCCGGCGAAGAAGGCCACGAAGAAGAAGGCCACCGCGAAGAAGACGCCCGCGAAGAAGACCGCAACCAAGACGGCCGCGAAGAAGACCGCGGCCAAGAAGACCACGGCTGCGAAGAAGACGACCGCGAAGAAGACCGCCGCGAAGAAGAGCGCCCCGCCGGCCGAGGAGTGATCTCGACAAGCTCGATCAGCGGGTGGGCGCTCGATCAGCGGTGCACCCCGCTGGGTGATCTCGACAAGCTCGATCAGCGGGTACACCCGCTGGTTGAGCAGGCCGCGAGCGTAGCGAGCTGCCGTGTCGAAACCACCGCCCCTAGCGCCGGTACGGCGACAGGTGCGGGCGGGCGAGCAGCGTCTCGATGCCGCGGCCGCGCAGCTCGACGCCCTCGCCGATGTCCCAGTTCTTCGCCTCTTCGCTCGAGGCGAGGAACACCGCGCGGGCCGAGCCGAGCACGCGGGTCGGTTCGTCCTTGGCCAGTTCGGTGAGGCGCGCGGCCTCGTTGACCGGGTCGCCGATCACCGTGTACTCCAGCCGCTGCTCCGAGCCGATGTGGCCAGCGATGGCCTTGCCTGCGGAGACGCCGATGCCGATGTCGGTGTCGCCGAGTGTCTCGTACAACTCCTGGCGCATCTCCCGCGCCGCGGCGAGTGCCTGACCGGCGAAGTCGTCGAGGTTCAGCGGTGCGCCGAAGATCGCGAGCGCGGCGTCGCCCTGGAATTTGTTCACGAATCCGCCGTGACGTCCGACGACGGCCACCACGACTCGGAAGAACTCGTTCAGCAGGTCGACGACCTCTCGCGGTGGCCGATTCACGGCCAGCCGCGTCGAGCCGACGATGTCGACGAACAACACCCCGACGTAGCGTTCCTCGCCGCCGAGTTCTGTCCCGGTCTCGATGGCCTTGCGCGCGACATCCTCGCCGACGTACCTGCCGAACAGGTTGCGTAGCTGCTGCCGCTCGCGCAGGTCGGCGACCATGTCGTTGAAGCCTGCCTGCAGAAGCCCGAGGTCGGAGCCGTCGTAGATCTTGACGGCAGTGGTCAGGTCGCCTTCGCTCACTCGTGTCTGTGCAGCGCGGAGTTGTTTGATGGGGTCGTTGATGGCGCGTACGACGCGCACGATGGCCAGCAGACTGAACGCCAGCGACGCCAGGCACATCCACAGAATGGGGCGCAGCAGCCCGGTGGCGTCGGTCGCGATGAAGTGAATGCGTTGCAGCAAGATGAGGCCGACGATCACGACCATCGGCGCGACAACGCTGATGACCCAGAAGACGGCGATGCGTGTGGTCACGCCCGGCGCGATCGCGTCGTCGGGGTTGTTGGCCATCGCTGCGACGGTGATGGGGCGCAGCACCTTTTCGGACTGCAGGAAGCTGAGCACACAGGTCACGAGGGCGCCGATCGCGCTGGCGACGGCAACGATGAACGCATCCTTGTGTGAGACGGTCAGGTTGACCGCGGTGAACAGCACACCGCCGATGAGCCACAGACCCAGGTTGACCAGCGACAACGTCACCGGTAGACGCAGCGCCCGCTTGCGGGCCATGTCGTTGTCGAGTCGCGTTCGACGTCGGTGCCACACGAGTACCGGCAACGACAGCTTGATACTCAGCGCGCCGCCCACGATCATCGCCAGGAGGAGATAGGCAAGGAAAATGCCCTGATTGAGTGCGGTGATGTCGTTGAACTGGAACGAATCCTGCGACGGCATACCGAAGCGAAGAAACGCGAAGGTGAACAGCGCGCCAACGAGATTTGCGCGCAACAGGTCGAGGGCGAGGATCGGCCACGGCGTGCGCGCTAGCCATTTGGCCAGGTGCAAGCCGTAAGACAGCCTGGATCGACGTTCAACCACGACCTTTACGGTATCTGGCTGCTTGCAATTGTTAAACGTTCATCCACAAGCCGGGGTGTCCGAACTGCGGATTACGCTGGTGATGTGACAAATGTCTTCGACCGGCTCACCGGGCAGCGGGCTGTGGCGCAGGAGCTGACCGACGCCGCAACGGCGGCCAGGGTCCTCGCCACGCGCCTCGACGCAGGCCCGTCCACCCCCACTGCTGACTTCGACGCCGCAGAGCTCGACGCATCGGTCCTGGACGCTGCCGACTTCGACGACCCAGACTTCGACGAGCCAGACTTCGACGACCCGACCTTCGACGGCCCCACTCCGTCGTCCGTCGTCGTGCCGCGGGCGTCGATGACGCATGCCTGGCTGTTCACCGGTCCGCCCGGGAGTGGTCGATCGGTCGCAGCGACGTGCTTTGCGGCCGCGCTGCAGTGCCAACATCCCGACGTCGTCGGATGCGGTGAGTGTCGCGCATGCGTGACGGTCATGGCCCAGACGCATGCCGACGTCCGGCACATCGTGCCGCAAGGGCTGAGTCTTTCCGTCGACTCGATGCGCGAGATCGTGCAGGCCGCCGCGCGTCGGCCGGGTACCGGTCGCTGGCAGATCGTCGTCGTCGAAGATGCCGACCGGCTGACGGAGCAGGCGGCCAACGCGCTGCTGAAGGTCGTCGAGGAGCCGCCGTCGCGCACGGTCTTTCTGCTGTGCGCGCCGTCCGTCGACCCGGAGGACATCTCCGTCACACTTCGTTCGCGATGCAGGCATGTCCCGCTGGCAACGCCGACCGTCGCCGACATCGAACGCGTCCTCATCGACCGCGACGGACTCGACGCCGAGGCCGCGCGGTGGGCCGCGTCGGTCTGCGGCGGCCACATCGGACGTGCCCGACGCCTCGCCACCGACCCCGAGGCTCGCGAGCAACGCGACAAAGCATTGGCACTCGCGCGCGCGGCCACCCGCGATTCGACGGCCTACGCGGCCGCAGAGGAATTGGTGAAGTCGGCCGACGCTGCCGCGAAGGCGATCAGTGCCGAACGAGACGAAGCCGAAACCGAGGAGATGAAGACCGCCCTTGGCGCTGGTGGCACGGGCAAGGGGACCGCCCGACCGCCCCGCGGAACCGCGGGCGCACTCAAAGAGCTTGAGAAGCGCCAGAAGTCGCGCGCCACCCGCGTCGGACGCGACACCCTCGACCGTGCGCTCGTCGACCTCGCGGCTCTCTACCGCGACGCCCTCGTCGTCTCGATGGGTGCACAGGTCACTGCGATGCACCCGGACAAGGCTGCCGACATCGCTGTTCCGATGGCCGCGTATGCCTCTCCGGAGCAATTGCTCCGCTGTGTCGAAGCCGTGCTGGAATGTCGTGAAGTCCTTGACCAGAACGTGAAGCCGAAGTTCGCTGTCGACGCGATGGTTGCCACCATCGGACAGGTCATGCGCCCGAGCTGATCTCCGGGGTAGCCACTTGTCGCGCTCGGCGCCCGGAGTAACCGCCGGGTAATCACGGTGAAACACAACGCTTCTAGCGTGGCAACTCATGACATCTGCACAGGGGGCGACGTCACGCGCGTCAGAGCGGCCGCCGGGGACCGGCATCGACATCTCCGGATTGACCAAGACCTTCACCAGCCGATCGGTGCGTGGGACCAACACGGTCACCGCGCTGTCCGACGTGTCGTTGAAGACCTCGGAGGGTTCGTTCCTGTCGTTGCTCGGTCCGTCCGGATGCGGCAAGTCGACGGTGCTGCGCATCCTCGCGGGACTCGAGGAACCGACGTCGGGTACCGCGTTGATGAACGGCCAGTCGCCGACAGAACTGCAGCGAGATCACTCGCTGGGCATCGCCTTTCAGGATTCTGCCCTGTTGCCGTGGCGGACCGTCGAATCCAACATCAGGTTGCCGCTCCAGGTCGGACGCATGCCCTCCGACGACGCATTGGTGTCGGATCTGATCGAACTCGTCGGCCTCACCGGATTCGAGAAAGCCAAGCCGGCAATGCTGTCCGGCGGTATGCGACAACGTGTTTCCATCGCGCGGGCGCTCGTCGTGCGTCCTACCGCGTTGCTGCTCGATGAGCCGTTCGGCGCACTCGACGACATGACGCGTCAGCGCCTCAACATCGAACTGCTCCGTATCTGGACCGAGAAGCCCGCCACCACACTCATGGTGACCCATGGGATCGCCGAGGCGGTCTTTCTCTCCGACGTCGTCGCTGTGATGAGTCCGCGCCCCGGTCGCGTCGTGGAAGTGGTGCCCGTCGACCTTCCCCGGCCGCGCGTTCCCGAGATGATGCGCACGCCGGAATTCCATGCGCTGCATGACCATTTGTCCGGCTTGCTGTTCGGCGGCACGGCATCGGACGGTCCCGTGAAGTCCCAACCCGCCGCATCCGAGCCCGACAGGGATGTCCCCGACACCGCGGACGCCGACGCGATCTCCGAGGCCACGAGTGGCTAGCGCCGTGGTGGAACGGACGTCGTCGGCGCGCACGGTCGCAGGCGCCGACCGGTGGGCCGCGGGACTCATCGGCATCGTCGCCGTGCTGGTGCTCTGGTCGATGGCCGGAGCGTTGGAATGGTTTCACGGGACGATTCCCACTCCCTGGGCCGTCGTGCAGACTATCGCCGACACCGGGTGGAGCTACTACGCCGAAAACTTCTCGTCCACAATCGGATTGGCGCTCCGCGGCTTCTTCTGGGGCAATCTGCTCGCGATCCTGCTTGCCTTGCTGGTGATCGTGATCCCCCCGATCGAGGGCTTGGCGACTCAACTCGCGATCATCTCCTACTGCACACCTATCATCGCCGTCGCGCCGATCATCCAGGTGGCCTTCGCGCAGGTGCAGACGATGATCATCTTCCTCGCGGCCATCTCGGTGTTCTTCACGACCATGATCGGAACGCTCAGCGGGTTGCGGTCTCCGAACAAAGCAAGCCTCGACCTGATCCGCGTGTACGGCGGTGGCCGTTGGTCGCAGTTGCGGCGCGTGCGGATCGAGGCTGCACTTCCGAACACGTTGGCCGCGATCAAGATAGCTGCACCGGCCGCGGTTCTCGGGGCCGTCCTCGGAGAGTTCCTCGCGATGCCGGACAAGGGCGCCGGCCCGGCGATGATCGTCGCGCAGCAGCGCGGCGACATCCCGCAGGTGTGGGCGATCGCGCTGATCTGTGGTGCCGTCGCGGGCGTCGGCTACGCGATCGTCGCCATCGTCGCCCGGTTCGCAACGCGTTGGGCCGCGGGCAAGGAGGTGTTCGGATGAGCGCTCCCACAACCGATTCGACGACCGACGTGGTGGTCGCCGGTACACCGACACCATCGAACGGACAGCCAGAAAGCGTTGCTACAGGTCCGAACATCGGAGCGCTGCTCTGGCAGATCACCAAGTTCCTCGGATCACTCGTCACCTCCTTTGTGTTGATCCTGGTGATCTGGTGGCTGTTCCTGCTCGCCTTCCCCGACATCGGACCCATCATCGGACGCACCCCTGTGCAGGTGTTCCAATACCTGTTCACCGAGCCCGGCGCTGCCGACGCGAGGTCGGAGATCTTCGATAATCTCGCCATCACCCTGACCGACGCCGCGATCGGCTTCGTCGTGGGAATGACCGCGGCGCTGCTCGTGGCGGCGCTGTTCGTCGTATCACGCCCTGCCGCACAGACATTCATGCCGATAGCGATGCTGCTGCGCTCGGTGCCGTTGGTCGCGATGACACCGCTGATCACCCTTGTCGTCGGGCGGGGAATCGGGGTGGTCGCCGTGATGGGTGGAATCGTGGTGTTCTTTCCCGCGCTCGTCATGATCATGACCGGCCTGGCGAACGCGCCCACACAGATCAACGACGTGATCGCCGTGTACGGCGGTAATCGATGGACTGCGTTACGACGCTCCGCAATTCCCTCGGCGGTGCCCTCGTTGTTCAGTGCCGCCAAGATCTCGGTTCCCGGTGCGCTCGTCGGCGCGACCGTCGCCGAATGGCTCGGCACCAACAAGGGACTCGGTGCAACGTTGCAGCAGGCGCTGCCCGCGGCGGCATACAACGAGCTGTGGGCGTCGGTACTCGTCATCACCGTTGCGTCGATCATCCTCTACGCGATCGTCGGCGTCGTCGAATCAATTGTCCTGGCCCAGATGGGTATGCAGCAGAACTGAGGCTGCTGATCGTGGCCAGCCCGGTCGGGTGATCCTCGCCCGATCCACCTGAAAGGAAGAACACCCAATGAGTAATTCCGTGCGTAGCGGCGGCGGACTCGATCGTCGCGCATTTCTTCGGTACTCGCTCCTTGCGGGCGGTGCCGCGGGTGCACTGGGCGTGTCCGGGGCGCTCGCGGCCTGTAGCAGTGGCAGCAGTTCGTCCGGCGGGGCGTCGTCGGACAATCCCAAGGTGCAGCTCTCATGGCAGAAGAACATCGAGTTCGCCGGGGAATACTGGGCTTTGGAGAAGGGCTACTACAAGGCGGGCGGTCTCGGCACGCCCGAGCTGATCACCGGCGGCGGCGCCGGTACGGGTGTGGAGACCGGCCTGACGTCGAACAAGGTGTGGATCGGTACCACCGCACCGCAGCTCACCGCGCCGGTGATCCTGCAGGGCGCCAAACTGATGACCGTCGCGGCCACCTACCAGAAGAATCCGTTCTGCATCGTGTCGTCGGCCGAGAAGCCGATCAAGACACCACAGGACATGGCGGGCAAGAAGATCGGCGTGCAGGCATCCAACGAGAATGTGTTCAAGGCTCTGCTCACCGCCAACGGGATGAAAGAGTCCGACGTCCAGAAGATCTCGGTGCAATACGACCCGACGCCGCTCACCAAGGGCGAGGTCGACGGTTGGGTCGCCTACGTGACCAACGAGCCGATCACGTTGGCCGAGAGCGGTTTTGCCAACACCAACTTCCTCTTCGCCGACTTCGGACTCCCGCTGGTCGCCGAGACACTCGTGGTGAAGCAGGAGACCATCGACAACGAGCGCGACAAACTCAAGGCGTTCCTCAAGGCCGAGGTGCAGGGCTGGAACGACGCCGTCGCCGATCCCGCGGGTTCGGCGAAGCTCGCCGTCGAGAAGTACGGCAAGGATCTCAAGCTCAACCTCGATGAGCAGACCAAGGAAGCGACGGCCCAGAACACGCTCGTCGTGTCCGAGGACACGAAGAAGAACGGTCTGCTGACCATGACCGACGCCCTGATCGCACAGAACATCGAGGCACTCGGCAAGGCTGGCTACACCCTCAAGCCGGAGCAGATCTTCGACATGTCGCTGATCAACGAGGTCTACAAGGAGAACCCGGATCTGATCAAGGCCTGATCTCCTTCACGACGCACCTGGGGGCGGCGAGCGCGTGATGCGTTCGCCGCCCCTGACATATGTCACCGCATTCGATGACGAATGGCATGGGTGCTGCCGATCACCCGGCGAGATGATCGCTGTATGTCCACTCTCACCGACACATCCTCACGGCGCGTCGCTGTCCCCAGTTGGCTACGGAATCCGGCGCTCGGTCTCTTCTTCCTCGCCCCGCTCGTCGCCGAGTTCTTCCTCGGCGACTTCCCCCTGACCATGATCTTCGCGATCATCCCGTTGGCGTTGTGGTACGGCGGAAGCGCAGTACTCATCCGAGAGGTCGTACGGCGTCGCGGGTTGGGTTGGCCGTCAATTCTCCTGCTGGGCAGTGCTTTTGCTGTCGTCGAGGAGGGACTGTTGACAATGTCGCTGTTCAATCCCGACTACGCCGGTGCGCATCTCCTCGACAAGGGGTACATCCCGGCATTGGGTATCGGGACCACGTGGACGGTGTACGTCCTTTGCCTGCACGTCGGATGGAGTATTGCGACACCCATCGCGTTGGCCGAAGCGGCTGCGGGACAACGAGGGAACATTCCTTGGCTCGGCCGGCGTGGGCTGATCGTGACCGGGGTCTGCGTCGTGCTCGGCGCGGTGTTCACCTTCGTTACCACCTATCCGCTGTTCGGTCACTTCCTTGCGTCTCCGGATCAGCTGCTCGCGTGTTTCGTCATCGCGGCGTCGTGTGTCGTCGTCGCGCTCTGTCGTCCGGTGTGGACCAGCCGTGGTCGGACTCGACGTGGATCGGCGCCGTCGCCGTGGTGGGTGTTTGCGGTGATCTTTCTGTGCGCGGGTGCTTTTCAGCTCGATTCGGCGATCGACACCACATGGATTGCCGATATGACGGTGGTGGTGGCGATCGCCGTGGCACTGGCGTCGTTGGGGTGGTGGTCACGCTCCGACGGATGGTCGCAACGTCACGTGCTGGCCGCGGCGTCGGCCATGCTCCTCACCTACACGTGGCACGCCTTCTTCTCTACCGGGGTGGTGCCGTCGACTCCCATGGTCTTGCTTGTGAGCCATATCGTGTATGCCGTTGCGGCGGTGGCGATCCTGCTGATCTGCTGGCGTCGAGTGGGCGGTGGGGAAGGTCAGGATCGCGCAGCGGTGAGCTCCGCCGACAGTGCTCGACGCAGCTTGGCGATCCGTCCGGGGGCGTCGACGGCCACCGCTCCGAGCAGCCGGTCGCCGTCGGAGTAGAGCACGACGCCGTCGGCGTCGACGGTTTCGGTGACCGTTCCCGACGGGTCGACCTCGGTGGCGCCGACGATCTGAATGCGGTGACCGTGCCACGACGACCAGGCGAACGGTACCCCTGCATATGTCTGTTGCGCGCCAACCGCATTCGCGCCTGCGACGAATCCCTGCGCGGTGGCAGAGGTCCAGTGCCCGCCGGCAGCGCCGTCGACCGATGCGACATCGCCCGCCGCCCACACCGCCGGCGCGCTGGTTGCCATCGTCGAATCGCAGATCACCGCACCCGACGTGGGATCGAGTTCGACGCTGCTCGCCGCGAGCCAGTCGGTGGCAGGCGTCGACCCGATGCCGACGACGACCGCGTCGATCGGGACGTCACGCCCGCACGATGTGCGTATGGAGTCGATCGTGTTGTCGCGCGACGAGATACCTGCCAGACCGGAGTCGGACAGAAGTGTCACGCCGGCGTCCTCATGCAGTGTTGCGAGCATGCGTCCGGCGAGCGGGCCGACGCTGCGGGCGAGCGGGAACGACGACGTTCCGATCAGGGTGACGTCGATACCTCGCGCGGCAGCGGCCGATGCGATCTCCGAACCGATGAAGCCGGTACCGAATACGGCCAGACGTGCTGTGTCGCGGAGTTTTTCGCGGATTGTGACCGCGTCGTCGAAGTGACGGAGCGTGTGGACGTTGTCGAATCCGTCGAGTCTGCCGATCGTGCGGGCACGATGCCCGGTGGCGAGTACGAGCGCGTGGTAGGCGATCGGGCCCGCGTCGGTGAGCAGTCTCCGGCGCGTGACGTCGATTCCCGTTGCCGTGGTGGACATTCGCAGGTCGATGTCGAGTGCTTCCCAACTCTCTGCCCGTCGCAGGGTGGGCAGTTCGGGTTGCTTGTCGGCGTCGAGCAATGCTTTGGACAGCGGCGGGCGGTCGTAGGGGAGATGCGGCTCGTCGCCGATCATGACGATGGCGCCGCTCCACCCTTCGGCGCGGGCGCCCTCGGCGGCGCGTACCCCCGACAAGGACGCACCGACGATGACGAGCGGAAGAGTGTCAGATGACATGAGTGGTGCGGACACGGCGCACCTCAGTCGAGCATCCGCAGGGCGGATACCGGGCAGGAGTCGACGGCTGCGCGCACGTAGGTCTTGTCGCTGTCGGGGACGTCGGAGGTCGCTACCTCGACGATGCCGTCGTCGCCGATCTGGAAGTACTCGTTGGCCTGTGTTTCGCACATGCCGATGCCCTCGCAGGTGGGGCGGTCGACCTGGATGTGACTCATCATTCTCTCCTTCGATAGCGGGCTGGTGAACGACCATCTGTTGTCATCTTGACCGGGAGGTGCGTCACAATCACTGGTCCTCGGACCCAATCGGGCGCATTTGACTGTGCAATCACACAGTCTCTGGCAGTTTGGGGTGATGACCGAGATCGCCGAGTGGCTGGAGATGTTCGTCGCCGACCAGCAGAGCCCGACTGCGCTCGAGGGCTGGGTGTCGACCACCGTCGATGCGATCATCGCCGGTGTCGATCTGCCCGCCGACATTCGACCGGTGCTCGTTGCCGCGGTCGAGGAGCACTGGCTCGCGTTCCTCGGCGGCGTGACCGTCGACGCGGACGGGGCAACCGAACTCGTACCGGCAGCGGGAGACCTGTCGATCCAGATCGCGCGGCACCATCTCGGACTGCCGGTGCTGTTGAAGGTCTATCAGAGCGCGCAGGAGGCGTCGTGGGATTTCGCCGTCGACGTAGTCGGGCATGCGCCACAAGATCTCGATCACGAGTCGCTCCTCGTGTGGTTCTGGACCAAGGCCAACCGCTGGTTCGCCACCTCGGTCGAACTCTCCGTCGCGTTGTATCAGGACGAAGTGGAGCGGATTCGACGACGCGGCGATGCGCGACGCTACGAGTTGGTCGCCGATGTCCTTGACGGGAAAAGCGTTGGCTCGACGGAACTCTCGGCGGAGCTGGGCGGCCATCCGATCGCCGGCGTCACACAGGTCGCGGTCATCGCGCACGCGATGGACGCCGACTCCATCGAGCGGCTCGAACCGTCACTCGTCCGCCTCGCGTCGTCGATTCCCGGAGCACGGCTGGCCGTCGTCCGGCCGGGAGGCCGCGAACTGTGGGGATGGCTTGCGCTGAATGTGGCACCAAGCACTGCGGCCCAGTGGGATTCGCGCGGCGCCGATCCCGCGCAGATCCGGTTCGCGATCGGAGAGGCGGCCGAGGGTATCGAGGGATTCGTCCGTTCGCATCGCGATGCTCGTGCGGCGCAACGTGTCGCGCTGTCGCCGCGTCGAGATATCGCGCTGACCGTGTACGAGGACGTCGCCGCGCTGACTCTCCTGACCGGAGATCCCGACGCCGCAGGGCGTTTCGCGCGTGCGGTGCTGCGTGGACTCGCCGCACCGGAACTCGACGAACTGCGCGGCACCGTTCGCTATGTGCTGACCACCGCCGACAGTGCAGACCAGGTCGCGACATCGCTTGGTATACACAAGAACACGGTGCGCTACCGAGTGCAGCAAGCAGAACGTCTGCTCGGACATCCCATTCGGGAGCGAGCAGGCGATCTGGTGTTGGCGCTGGACTACTTCGACGCCTTCCTCGGCTGAGGCGGGTCGCGGGTGACTACGCGCTGGTCTCCTTCAGGGGGATGAAGTCGACTTTCTCGCGCACACCGCAGTCCGGGCAGGTCCAATCGTCGGGGATCTCCTTCCACGCGGTACCCGCGGCGAATCCCTCGAGTTCGTTGCCCACCGCGACCTCGTAGGTGTAACCGCAACCGGGGCAGCGGGCCGCGGCGATGTCGTCGTTGATCGCGCCGGGCGTCGCGTCGTCGAGAAGCGACTCGTCGAGCGTCGTCTCGCTGGGGATGGGGAACCTGCGGGTGAGACGGTCGAGCTTTCCGGGAGCGACGTTGGCGAGTCGGACGTCGCCGTCGAAGTGTTCGACGACGCGGTGGTCCATGACCCGGCGCCACAGCGGCGGGAAAAGCGCGAGGACGATCATTCCGGCGTAACCGGTTGGCAGTGCGGGTGATTCGCGATAGTCGCGCAGTGTCTGGTAGCGGCGAGTGGGGTTCGCGTGGTGATCGCTGTGTCGCTGCAGGTGGTACAGCAGTACGTTGGTCGCGATGTTGTTGGAGTTCCACGAATGCATGGGAAGCACGCGCTCGTAGCGTCCGGCTTTGGTCTGCTGCCGCAGCATGCCGTAGTGCTCGAGGTAGTTGACGATCTCGAGTAGCGAGAAGCCGACGACCGCCTGCAGCACGAGGTAGGGCAGAATTCCGACGCCGAGCCAGATGGTCAGCGCAGCCCACAGCACGATGGTCATCAGCCAGGCGTTGAGTACGTCGTTGCCGATATGGAACGGGTGAGTGTCCTTGCGGCGATAGCGCTTTGCCTCGACCTGCCATGCGCTGCGAAGCGAGCCCGACACGGTGCGGAACCAGAACCGGTAGAAGCTTTCACCGAGTCGCGACGACGCAGGGTCTTCCGGGGTGGCGACCCGCACGTGATGTCCGCGGTTGTGCTCGATGTAGAAGTGGCCGTAAAAGCTCTGTGCCAGTGCGATCTTCGACAGCCAGCGCTCGTGGCTCTCCTTCTTGTGCCCGAGCTCATGCGCGGTGTTGATCCCGATGCCGCCGATGAAACCGAGTGTCACGGCGAGCCCGATGCGGTTGATGATCGGCCAGTCCGCGGTGGCGATGAGATACATCGAGAGGATGAAGCCCGCGTACTGGATCGGCAGAAAGGCGAAGGTGATGTAGCGGTAGTACTTGTCGTTCTCGAGTTCCTCGATCACGTCGTCGGGCGGGTTGGTCGGGTCGAAACCGGCGACGAAGTCGATCAGCGGGACCACGCCGAGCACGATGATCGGACCGACCCACAGGAAGACACCCCACCCGGTGAGTTCGTACCCACCGATGGCGATGAATGCGAACGACGGGACGATCAGACCGATCAGCCACAGATAGCGCTTGCGATCACGCCACCTTGCGGTGCTTCCTTCGGCAACGGTGCCGGTGGCCTCGAGTGCCATGATGTACCTCCTGAACACGGGCTGTATTTCTGAACTGTTGTCAGAATCCACGCGTTCTGGATCACAATCACCGTGCTATTCACCCAATGTGCGGCGTCACGCTGTGCGATCACACAATCAGGTGGTGGACGCCAGCGCGACGTCGAGAAGCTCTCGCGCAGGTCCGCGCACCGTGATGTGCGAGGTCCACACGGCACGGAGTGGACGCACCATCGACAACCCGTCGACATTGATGCGCACGAGGCGTCCGGCCGCGATGTCGTCGGCGATCGACAGCCGCGACAACACCGTCACCCCGTTCGACGTCAACACCGACGACCGGATCGCGGTGACCGACCGCAGTTCGATGAGTGGGTCGGCGGCGACGAGTCCGAGTTCCGAGAGCGCCTTCTCGTAGGTGATCCGTGTTCCGGAGCCGGGTTCTCGCTGGATCAGCGGCGTCGACGCCAGTTCGTCGGCCGACACCGTGCCCGTGCGTGACCAGCGATGGCCTGGAGCGGCGACCACGTACAACTCGTCGGTGGCAACGAGCGCGGCGTCGAGGTCGGCTGTCTCGCCGGGACTTTCGACGAACCCGAGGTCGGCATCACCGGACCGCACCGTGTCGATGACCTCGGCGGAATTCATGGGGCGCACCGAGATTCGTGCTCCGGTGCGTGAGGTGAGCGTGGTGAGCCAGCCCGGTACCAGGTACTCGGCGACTGTCATCGACGCTGCGACGACGAGCGTCGCATGCCTGTTGCCGATCAGCGTGTCGACGCCCGCGACGAACTCGGCTGCCCGCTCGACGAGCGCGTTGGCCCACTCGAGGACCAGGCGACCGTTCTCGGTCGGTTCGACGCCGGCGGGGGAGCGTACGAAGATCTCGATGCCGAGTTCGTGCTCGACGCCGCGCACGCGCGAGCTGACGGCCTGCTGGCTGAGTCCGAGGTCGCGGGCGGCGGCGCCCATGCTGCCGAGTCTGCCGACCGCGACGACGACCTCCAGCGCTGTGATGTCGGGAAGTCGGCGTGCGGGCATGGCGATGACGTTAGGCAACGCCTCGTCTGGTCACAAGCATGATCTGTGGCCTTGTAGGGTGGTCACTGCGCGGCCTGCAGTGGGGTCGTGCGGTTCGTAGGATTCCCGACCACTGACGAGGGAGCGAGATGTCGGACTTCATCAAGAAGATCAAAGACGACGCGAAGGCCGTCGGTGCCGCCATCGACAACGAGCTGACCGTGCTCGAAGGCGTTCCCGGCTACGACCCGCTGGCCGACGACGATTCCGCGGGCGACGAGAGCGCCGGAGACGAGAGCGCGGCCGACACGCCTGAGGCTGAGCCGAAGAATTCCTAGGGTCTCGGACCTCACGCCAACGCGGCGCTCGACTCTCGACGCCGCTGCGGGTCGGGGTACGGCACGGCGTCGAGCAGTGCGCGCGTGTACTCGTCGCGCGGCCGGGTCAGCACGTCTCGCGCAGACCCGTGTTCGACGACCCGCCCGTTGCGCAGCACGTACACGCGGTCGGACACCTGCTCGACGACGGCGAGGTCGTGGCTGATGAACAGCGCCGCGAAGCCCAGCTCGTGCTGTAGTTCTGCGAACAGTTCGAGCACGCGTGCCTGCACCGACACGTCGAGCGCGCTGGTCGGCTCGTCGGCGATGAGCAGCTTGGGCCGCACCGACAGCGCCCGCGCCAGCGCGACACGCTGACGCTGACCGCCGGAGAGTTCGTGCGGAAGTCGGTCGGCGAACGAGCGAGGCAGATGCACCGCGTCGAGCAACTCCTCGACGCGGGTCGATTGCTCTGCGCGCGTTCCGATGTGCTGGATGTCGAGCGGTTCGCGAATCGACTCGGCGACGGTAAAGCGCGGGTCGAGCGACGCGGTCGGGTCCTGCGGCACGAACGCGATGGTGTGGCGCAGCGAGCGCAACTGTGCGCGGTCGACGGCGTCGAGGTCGTGTCCGTCGACCAGGATCTTGCCACCACTGAGATGGGTGAGCCCGCCGATAGACCGGCCGAGAGTCGTCTTACCCGAGCCTGATTCGCCAACCACCCCGACGACCTCGCCGGGATCGACGTGCAGCGAGACGTCGTCGAGTGCGACGACGGGCTTGCGTCCGAAACCGCCACGATGCACCGCGGTGACATGCTCGACCGCGACGATGGGAACGGGTCCGTCGCCCTCAGCGGTGTCGGAATCTGATGCCGCCCCGGCACTCTCGTCGTCCGTGGAGTCGACGGTCGGCAGCTTGGGAACCGCGGCGAGAAGTTGACGTGTGTACGGCTGTGTCGGCCGAGCGAAGATGTCGAAGACCGTTCCGCGTTCGACGACCTCGCCGAGTTGGACGACGACGACGCGGTCGGCGATATCGGCGACGACACCGAGATTGTGTGTGATGAGCAGGATTCCGGCGTCGATCCGGCCGCGCAGACGCAGCAGCAGGTCGAGGATTTCACGCTGTACCGAGACGTCGAGCGCCGTCGTCGGCTCGTCGGCGAGGAGCAGTGCCGGGTCGTTCGCGAGTGCGAGGGCGATCACCACGCGCTGCTTCTGGCCGCCGGAGAGTTGGTGGGGGTAGTAGTCGACGCGCTGCTCCGGGTCGGGGATCTCGACGAGCGACAGCAGTTCGACGGCGCGGCGTCGAGCATCGCGTCGTGAGATCGATTGATGTGTCCGTAGCGCCTGGCGCAGTTGCCATCCCACGGTCTGGGCGGGGTTGAGTGCGGTCTGCGGCTCTTGGAAGATCATGGCCACACCGGTGCCGCGGATCGCGTTGAGGTCGCGTTCGGAGGCGTTCAACACCTCGACGCCGTCGACCTTGACCGAGCCGGTCGCGACCGCGTGCTCGGGGAGCAGACCTATCGCCGCGCGGGCGGTCATCGTCTTGCCGGAGCCGGATTCGCCTACCAGGGCGACGATCTCGCGTCGATTGACACGCAAGCTGATGTCGGAGACGGCCGGACGCGGGTAGTCGAAGGTGACTCGAAGGGAGTCGACCTCCAGTGCGGGTGCGGGATCAACTGCTGTGTGGTCGTTGTCTGCAGCGTTGGTCATCTCACTGCCTCCTGCTGCGCGAAATGGACTGGGAAATCAGGTAGAAACCGAGGACGAGTGCTGTGATCACGATGAGCGGCGCCACCGAGAACCACGGATTGGTCTCGAGGTAGCTGTTTCCCGACGACAGAATGCCGCCGAGGGACGGCGTCGGGGGAGTCACACCGATGCCGAGGAAGCTCAGCGCCCCTTCGACGAAGACGGCGAGCGATAGCGACAGCGCGAACTGGACCCCGAGTGACTCGATCGAATTGGGCAGTACGTGGCGGCGGAGAACGTAGCTGTTGCGCGCGCCGCTCACACGTGCCGCCTCGACGTAGGGCAGTTCTCTGACGCGTAGCACCGATGTGCGGGCGAGTCGACCGAAGATGGGAATCTCCGCGAGCACGATGACGATTCCGATTGTGGTTGCGCCGGGCGACAATACGGCGGTCAGGGCGATACCGAGGACAAGCGCGGGAAAGGCGAGGATGACGTCAAAGGTACGCTGCGCGATGACATCCGAAATCGGGTGAGAGACCGTGAGGACACCGATCGCGGTACCGAGAAGGGCGCCGATCGGTACCGCGATGAAGATGATCAGCAGATCCACCCGGATGCCGTAGAGCACCCGTGTCGCGACGTCGCGATTGAGGTCGTCGGTGCCGAACCAGTGGTCGGCGCCGGGCGGCAACAGGTATGCGCCGTCGATCTGCTGGTCCGGTCCATACGACGTCAGTAGCGGTGCGAGCAGGGCGAGCGCCACGATACCGAGCACCAGAACGCTTCCGACTAGGCCGCTCCCGGTGAGGAGACTGCGCCACAACGGCGTCCGGATTCGACGCCGCTCCTTGTCGGTGGGCGACTCCGGGATCAGACCCGGCTCGATGTCTACGGCGGAGGCCCCGGTCGCGGACGTCGAGCCGGACGAGGTGGTCAGTGAGGTCGACATCAGTTACCTGCCAATCGGATTCGGGGATCGAGCCACGCATGCAGCACGTCGGCGAGCAGTTGGAGCACGACGAACACCGCGACCGACAGCAGCACGAGTACCTGCACGAGCGGATAGTCGCGGGCGAAGATGCCCTGCTCGGTCAGGAGTCCGAGCCCGGGCCAACCGAAGATGGCCTCGACCAGGATCGCCCCGCCGAGAAGGCCTCCGGTCACCAGCCCGAGTGCGGTCAGGCTCGGTGGTAGCGCATTGCGCAGCGCGCTGTGAATGACGATGTCTCGCTTCGATACTCCGAGTGCTCGGGCTGTCGTCGCATAGGGTTGCCGGAGTTCGGTGCGCAGCGCCTCGGTCAGGAAGCGGGCGAGTGTGGCACCTGCCGGGAGCGCCAGGGCGACAGCGGGTAGCAGGAGGTACTGCGCGGTGATGCCTGGTTGGCTGAAGAGTCCGTCCGGCGGTGTGCCGCCTGCGGGGAGAAGTCGGAATTTGACTCCGAAGATCAGGATCAACAGTGTGCTGACAACGAAGGTCGGAACCGCGATTGCTACCGCATTCACGCCGGTGACAAGGGAATTCACGAAGCGGTTGTCGTAGATCGTTGCCGACAAGCTCAACGCCAGTGCCAGGATGACGGCGAGGATCAGCGCGGTGACGGTGAGCAGAATGGTGTGGACCAGTCCGAACGAGACGAGCGAACTGATCTCGCCACCGACCTGGTAGCTCTTGCCGAGATCCAACGTGAAGATGCCTGCGATCCAGGTGGCGTATTGGGCGATGAAGCCGCGATCAAGGCCGAGGTCGTGCCGGATCGCCGCCAACTGCTCGGGGGTGGCGTCGGGACCCGCGAGCGCTGATTCCGGTCCACCCGGGATCAATCGGACGATCGCGAAGATCAGCACGGAGGCCACGAACAGCACCAGGATCGCCGTCGGTATGCGGCGCAATAGGTATCCGGTCATCAGGAGTTCCGTCCTTGCGTGTTGAGGTAGGTCTCGCCGAGGTGCAGTTGGGCACGCCTGTCCCAATCGACGTTTCCGACGGCGGGCGACGCCGCGGACTGTTGGAACACCACACCGATCTCGACGAGGAACAGATCGTTCAACCAGATGTCGTCGAGCTGCCGATACGCGGCCAGCGCCGCGGGCGACGTCGGATCGGGAGCATTCCAGGCCGCGTTGGCTGCCTTCGCGTAGTCGGGGCTGACGTAGTTGGAGGAGTTCTTCGCCGCGTTGAACGGGTACGCGGAGACGGCGAGCGTCGACGGCGTGAACTGTGCAAAGGCATGCTGCAGCAACCAGATTCCGTCGAACTTGCCGCCGATGAGCTTTGACGACTGCACGGTGTTGTCGTTGGGACGCAGCTCGACCGGGATACCGACATCCTTGAGGTTCGACTGCACGATCTGCGCCACCACCCGGTCAACTCCCTGGGTGGAGTAGTCGAGAGTGATCGGTGCAACCTGCCCGTGCTCGGCGACGAGCTGGCGGGCACGGTTCACATCGCGTGTGTACGTCGTGTTCTTCGACGCGTCGTATGCGGGAGACCACTTTGGCCAGGGCAGGTTGACCACGTAGCCGCTCTTGCGGAAGACGTCGTTGATGATGCGTTCGCGGTCGATGGCGAAGGCGATCGCCTTGCGCAGGCGGACGTCGGCGAGGGCCGGGTTGGCCACGTTGATTCCCACGTACTCCTGCTGTTCGGCGCCGGTGTAGGTGATGCTGTTGAATCCGTATCTGCGCGTTGCCAATTCCTGGTCGTGATTGTTGAGTCCGTAGGCGAGGTCGATCTGGCCCGTGCGTAGCCGGGTGTAGAGCGCCTGCTGGTCGGTGATGATGTTGAGGTCGATGGCGTCGAGATTGGCTCGGGGACCCCAGTAGGAGTCGTTGCGCACCAGGCGAACATCCGAGTTCGGCTGCCATGACGAGAAGCGGAACGGTCCCGTTCCGTTGAACACCTTGCCCGCACGCAGCCCGTCGAGGGTGTTGCCGTCGATGATCGGTGCAGAGTCGAGCAGGTCGAAGACGTTGCTGAGCGGATGGTCGAAGGTCAGCACCACGCGGTGTGGATTGCTGGTGTCATATCCGGTGATCGCGGCGGCGGTCCGCTTGAACTGCGGTGTCCACGGCCCGGCGGTGTACGCCTTCAGCGAGCTCTCGACGTCGGCGGAGGTGAAGGCCCGACCGTCGTGGTAGCGCACGTCGTCGCGCAGATCGAGCGCGAGGGAGCGGCCGTCCGGGGCGAGTTGCCAGCGTGTGGCCAGCGACGGCCGGACGGTCAGATCATCGCGCGAGTAGCGGATCAGGGTGTCGAAGACGTTCGACACCACGTGGCCGTTCATACTGCCCGTGCCGATCTGCAAGAAGGTCTTCGGGCTCAGGTCGTTGAGCACCCCGACGCGCAGCGTGCCGCCCTGTGGCGGCTTGTGACCCGGCGGCAGGGCGGTCGCTGTCGAGTTCTGCTGCTGTAAGACAGCGGAGGTGCACGCGGTTGCCGTGGCCATCGTCAGCAGTGCGACGAGCGCGAGCAGCGCGGCTCGTGTGCGAGTGGGCATGGTCTTCGGATTCTCTTCCGTCCGATGGGCTGGGGGCTGGGGGTTGGGCGTGGTCGGTCATGCGGCAGAAGCCGATCCGGACATCGACCACCCGACGCACGGCCGCGGGTCGGTGTACGTCGTCGAATACGAGCAACTGTGAGGGCATACGGGGGGCGACTTCAAGCTCACGGCGCTTTTCTCGGCAGCGTCGGAGAAAGGGTTGACAGACCGACCCACCGTGCGAATGGTGTGTGATGCGTAACCGCGGACAGCGGCGGTCGCACGATCTTCGAGGAGTGACGATGGCAGACGACAACAGCGAAATACCCGACTACGCAAGAGGTTACGAAGGCTTCGAGGGTCGGGTTGGACGCACGTCGTCGCAGTCGACACCCTGGTGGAAGCCCGAACCGAGTGCGCCGGCGGGTGCTCCGAACATCGTCGTCGTGCTCATCGACGACATGGGCTACTCCGACATCTCGCCGTTCGGTGCGGAGATCGATACCCCCAACATCGCAGCACTCGCAGAGCGTGGATTCCGACTGTCGAACTACCACACGACGCCGGTCTGTTCGCCCGCTCGGGCCGCTCTGCTGACGGGACTCAACCCGCATCGTGCCGGCTACGGCAGTGTGGCGAACTCCGATCCGGGCTTCCCCGGTCTACGTCTCGAACTCGCCGACGATGTGCTCTCGCTTCCGGAGATATTGCGCGCCAACGGCTATGCGACGTACGCGGTCGGTAAGTGGCACCTCGCTCGCGACGCCAACATGAGTCCCGGTCGTACACGCGACTCGTGGCCGCTGCAGCGCGGGTTCGACTCCTACTACGGCTCACTCGAAGGGCTGAATTCGTTCTTCTATCCCAACCAGCTCATCGCCGACAATTCAGTCGTCGACGTCGACGAGTACCCCGATGACTACTACGTCACCGACGACCTCACCGATCGTGCTGTCGCGCAGATCAAGTCGCTGCGGGCACACGATGCCGACAAACCCTTCTTCCTCTACTTCGCGCACATCGCGATGCATGGTCCGCATCAGGTCAAGGAGTCCGACCTCGAGAAGTACCGCGGAAAGTACGCGGACGGGTGGGATGCTGTGCGCCAGAGACGATTCGAACGACAGGTCGCGGAAGGTCTCTTCGACGAGGGCACCCCGATCGCCGAGCGCAACACCGAGCCCGGATACGACGCGCCACCGTGGGACGAACTCGATGTTGAGGAGCAGGAGCGCTTCGCGAAGTACCAGGAAGTGTATGCGGCCATGGTCGATTCGGTCGATCAGAGCGTCGGGCGCATCGTCGACACCCTGACCGAGCTCGGTGAACTCGACAACACGATCATCGTGTTCACGTCAGACAACGGCGGTACCGCCGAAGGCGGTCCGGTCGGAACCCGTTCGTACTTCAGCCAATTCGTGCACGGCCCGGTGCCGTCGGACTGGGAGCGCGACGTTCCCCACGACGAGGACCTGATCGGTAGTGCGGCTCTCGGGGTGCACTATCCGCGCGGGTGGGGCCAGGCGTCGAACACGCCCTTCCGCTTCTACAAGGGGCAGACCTTTGCCGGAGGTGTACGGGTGCCGTTCGTGCTGTCGTGGCCGGATGGCCTGCCGCGTGACGCGGACGACAGCGGTGTTCGCCGACAGTATGCCTACGTGACGGATCTGGTGCCGACGCTGCTCGAGTTGGCAGGCGTCGAGGCACCGACCGAGCGGCACGGAAAACCCGCGCAATCGCGCGACGGTGTCAGTGCCGCAGGGTTTCTGCGCGATGGAGCGTCGAACTCGGATCACACCGAGCAGTACGCCGAGTTCGGCGGACACCGCGGGTTCTATCGGGAAGGGTGGAAGCTGCTGTCGCTGCACCGGGATCCCGATCGCGTCGACGACCCGGAGTGGGAACTCTACGACGTGACAACCGATCCCGCGGAGACGCACGACGTCGCCGCGGAACATCCGGACGTCGTTGCCGAGCTGGCGCGCGCGTGGGACGAAGCCGCGTGGCGCAATACTGTGTTCCCGCTGTACGATTCGCCGGCCGATCAGGGACGTCGACGACCCGACGAAGAACGCTACAGCGACCCGGTGCGCATCCTCGCCGGCACACCGACACTTGAGCGGTACCGGTCGAGCAAGCTCATCGCATACCGAGACTTCGACATCGAGATCGAACTGCGCGACTGGACACGCGCCGACGAAGGTGTGCTGGTCGCCCACGGCGATCCCCAGGGCGGCTATCTGCTCTACATCGAAGACGGCACAGCACATTTCGTGTTCAACAGCTACGGCCGTATTGCGCGCGTGTCCGGTGAGCTACCCGTCGGTGTCGACACACTGGTACTCCGTGCCGTCGCGACGCCCCAGGTGCGATGGGACTTCGTACTCGAGGCGTCGAGTGGCGGGCAGGTCGAGGTAATCGCCAAGTTGGACAACCAGTTCCAGCTCGTCGGCATGGCTCCGTGGACGGGAATCTCCGTCGGGCTCGACGCGCGCGGTCCCGTCGATCTGGACCTGCGGGAGCGACGCGGCGTGTTCCGCTTCGGCAGCGCACTACGCGCGGTGACCTACCGGCCGGGCGCCGTGCGGGTTCCGGCCGCTATCCGCCGCGAGATCGACGAGAGCGCCGAATATCACGCCGACTGAGTATCACGCCGACTGAATATCGCGGCGGCGCAAGGTTGTAATCGGTGTGGGCGAGAACCTGTCGCCGCGCGCCGATCAGTGGAGAAATCGAAGTAACGACGAAATCAGCCAAGGAGTACACCAGTGACACTGACCGACATCGAACGACGCACCGACAGCGAGTCCGCTGCGCAGGCCCTTTACGACGACGCGTCGATCACCGTGACCAAGCTCGGTGAGAACATCGGAGCCAAGGTCGAGGGCGTCCGTCTCGGCGGAGACCTGTCCACCGAGCAGGTCGAGGCGATCCGCACCGCGCTCGCCGTCAACAAGGTCATCGCCTTCACCGGGCAGGACCACCTCGACGACGAGACCCAGTACGCGTTCGCGTCGCTGCTCGGTGAGCCGACGGCACCGCATCCGACGGTGACGTCGCGCGGCGATCAGTTGCTCACCATCGAAGGCGCCGCGAACAGTTGGCACACGGACGTGACCTTCGTCGATCGCATCCCGAAGGCGTCGCTGCTGCGGCCAATCGTGTTGCCCGCCTACGGTGGTGCGACCACCTGGGCGTCGACCGTTGCCGCCTACGAGCAGTTGCCCAAGCCGCTGCGCTCGCTCGTCGAGGAACTGTGGGCCACGCACTCCAACCTGTACGACTATGTGGGACAGAAGGAGCCGTCCGGCGGCGTCGACGTTGTGCAGAAGGAGGAGCACTACGCCGAGTTCACCAGCTCCGAGTACGAGACGCTGCATCCCGTTGTCCGCGTGCACCCGGAGACCGGTGAGCGGAGCCTGCTCCTCGGCCACTTCGCCAAGGAGTTCCGCGGCCTGAAGGCGTCGGAGTTCGCCAATCTGTACCAACTGCTGCAGGCTCGGATCACCAAGCTGGAGAACACCTTCCGCTGGAATTGGAGCTACGGCGACCTGGTGATCTGGGACAACCGGGCCACCCAGCATTACGGCATCGCCGACTTCGGCAACCAGAAGCGTCAGCTGCATCGGATCACCCTGGCCGGCGACGTGCCCGTCGACGTCAACGGGCAGCAGAGCGAGATCATCCAGGGCGACGCGTCGCATTACTCGTCGGTGGAGCAGCCCCGACGCCTCGCGGTGTTCGCTGCTTGATCCTGCTCGCCGGAGATTCTCCGGAGAGTGCACGATGCGGTCGGACCACGTGCTGGGTTTGGCCGCATCGTGCGTTGTACATTGCGTCGTCTGGCCTGTGGATGACTCCCGTGGCATCGGGCTCTCAGCGCATTACACTCCTCGCATGTCGAAGAGGGTAGTGGTCGGAATCTGTTGTGGTGCAGCGCTCGTGCTGTCGCTGGCCGGTTGTTCATTGGCGGGTGAGCCGGTGGCGCAATCGAATTCGGGTACCACCGATATCGCAACGAACACCGCGGAATCCGCTGCGGCTCAACCGACCGGACCGTCGGTCGGCACTGCGACGATGAAAGTGGTCGGCGGTTCGACTCCTGTCACCATCCGCTACCGCATCAACGGCGGGCCGGAGACCACCGAGACCGCCGTAACGCTGCCGTGGAGCAAGGACTACCCGGTGTACAACGAGGTCTCGTCGAGCGTAAGCGTGATCGGCGGTACCGAGGTTGGTTGCGCGATCATGATGGGCAGCAGCCTGGTCTCGTACAAGACCGAAACCAACCCGACCTGCGAGTTCGCGTACTACGGGTGATCTCTCGGGTGGCCCGCCGGTTTGCGTAGTCACTAAGCTCCAGGCCTCGTCGGAAGTGCCAGGATCATCCTCAACCTCTGCGATCAAGGGCTCGCGCAACTTTGCCGCTCGATCGAAGGTTTGGCAGTGAGCTCGCTTGGGCTCTTCACGCTTTCGGAACACCCGAAGTATCGACGACTGGCCCGATCCGTGAGGGCAGTTGTTCACAGCCCGAGATCGGGTAGGAGGCATGGGCACCCATGCGCGTCTAATACACGCTTTGCGACGTGTGCGCGGTGCATTCTGTGCAAGAATTCACGCGCTTCCGTAGAGGGTTTCAGACCTCGCGAAAAACGAATCTCTAGCTTTTCTGAAGGTGCTGTTGCGCTCGACAGAACGGCGATACAGGAGCCGACTTCTCGTCCACACGCGCAGGTTGTGATCCGACAGGTGAGGTCAGAGTTTGCGGTGGTAATGGCACTTAGGAAGGTGTCGTGATGGCCATTCCGGTGCGACGGGGTTATCAGGAACTCAAGCTTGAGGGCACTGGGGTCTCCCCAGGAGTTGCCACAATATGCCTGCGTCAGGCGCATTGCCCCTACCGCCCGGAGTAGTGGGCTGCCGAAACGTGCGTGGTCCGCTTCATGGTGCCGCGAAAAACTCGAAGGCGCCGGTCGGTGGGTATCCCAAGCCGGGAAATAGCCGTAGCCGTGAAGTTCAACTGTATAGTCGTGAACCGCTGTCATCCACGAGCTCTGGGTCGATCTGATTATAAGGCCGACCATTGGAACACTGCGCAGTCCAATCGTCAGGTCTCGGCCGTCGATCGATTGGACAACGAGCCCACTGACGCCACCCTCAACTGTTCCGTTCGCAGTTTCTGAGTAGGGCAATAGGTCGACAAGTGTCTGGCGGATTCGTGTTCTGATCTCGCGGTGCCCCATTTCGAGGGGATCAAGTTCGACGATTGGCCAGGAGTCATCTGCACCACCAATGAATCGGCGAATACCGACCGGAGATCTATGATAATTGGCGCGACTCGTAAGTGCGCAAAACGTGACATGCTCGATGAACTGCTGTGCTGCAGACGGAATCGGTACGTTTAGTGGGACTTCGCCAGCCTGAACTCGCCGTAATGTACTCTGGTATGACTCGCCGGACAGGTTGCAGCGAGTGCGTATGAGCTGCGTTAGCTTTGTGTTCATTAGTGACTCGCTCTCGGACATCGCCCGCCCACCAAGCCGATGTGCCAGATCGAGTGATATGAAAAAACGCCCGTTAATCCGATTTCTCTGTCGATTTGAGTTGCTACTGGTGGGCAGTGCAACGAAACAGAAAGGCGTCGAGACCTAATTGCACCCTAACTGACGTTACCGGACGTGCTGTGTAAGCGCGCGTTCGGTGTGTCGGGCGGCGTTGACGTCAAGCTGACTCGGAGAGTCCGTCTCCTTCGCCAGAGTGGTGCGAGCGGTGGTGGGCCGTCTAGCGGTTCATAGGTACCCAGTTCGGCCAGCTTAAGCCGCGGATCAACCGAGAACCGTGAAATATTAAGGCACTTCTTCGCGATAGAAGCCTGTTCGCTAAAGATCTCCATCGGTTGACGAACGGGTTATGCGCGTGTCGGCCTACCTGGCAGGGACACCTGATGCAAGTGTCCTGACATGGTCCGAGTGACCTGCGGCAACCCCATTCAGGCCAAGATGTGCTCCGCTGACCGAGACACGACCGGCCGAGCTAACGTTCGGTAGACGCCTCGTGACAACCAGAGGTCAGGGGAAGGAATGTCGGTGCCGACGCAATCCCAGGTGGGTAGCGATGGGAGTCGGCCGAGATGCATCTCTGACCTTTGGAGCCGCCTAGGGGAATCGAACTCCTGACCTACTTCATTACGAGTTCTTTGTGACGGCGCGACCAGCGAAAACGCTGAGAGTCGCTGTGTATCTATGAACGTCTAGAACACATTGAGGCACAGGGGGATCACGGAGTTTGATCCGTCGCCGACTGTCCATCGGTGACCGCTGAGGTCGAGGCATCGTGTGTGCTCTGTGTGTGGTCTTGTGTGCTGGCCTCGATCTGCGCGACGGCCGCGAACAGTTCGTCGTCGCCACCGGCGTGCGCGTAGACGCGGCTGACGAGCGTTGAGTCGGCATGTCCGAGCAGGTTTGCAACGCGGGTGTAGTCGACAGCGTGTGATGCCCATGCGTGCCGCATGGCGTGCGTGGTGACGTTGTCGACCCCCGCGGCCTCGCACGCGGTTGCCAGCGCACGATTGACGTTGGACCCCCGGAACTGTCTAACCCATGCCCAAAATGGACCTGACCAGGTTTTTAGGCCCCCGGGGCCATGCTGACAGCCGGGGGGGGACTGCCTGACCTTGAAATACGTTGCCGCGCAACGGTTTATGCGTATGCGAGTTGCTTTTCTTCATAGAGTCCCGCGACGGGCTCGTCGGTACCTTCGATGTCCAGTTGAACATGAACACGGTCGCCGCGAACGCTGGTGACAACGCCGTAAACAAGCTGCCCGCCGAAGTCCACCCGAATGCGATCGCCCGGCTTGATCGTGGAAGTCTTACGACTGCTCATGTTGGCCACCTCCTACTAGTCCCAGCCAGTGCCCGTGAGGTTCTGCAAGTATGCACCCACGACGCTGTCGAAGCCAGACGCAGCGCCGTTGAGTGAACTTCTCCACTTCTTAAACGTAGCAAGGCTCAATGGTTGTTCCCGCCGGACGTCTGCAAGTTTGTCGGCCTGGCTATGCGCAACTGCGTTGCGCACAACGTTGAGGCTGTCCAGCGTCGCGTTCCATTTGGGTCCCTTGGAGGGATACGCCGCTTTTACGTTCGGCCAGAACGGCATACCCAAGACCGCGAAGTCGTTGCCGATCCCTCCTGTGGAGGCGTTCCCGACGTCGAGTTTGCGGCTCCGAACAAGTGCGTTGAGAACGACTGGCGCCTGTCGCTCACTCCCGGGCACGAGACTGAGGGCGATCTGCACGGCGGCGTCGTCGTGGAGGTCTCGGCAGTAGCCTTGGAACTGGGCCGCGAGGCTGACGAACAGCGCGAGATTCAGTTGGTCGGTGGCGTACTGTCGCCCTCGTCGTTTGCCTGTCATCTTGCTATGCACGTGTTCCAAGCTGTCCAATGCGGCACAGCGTTCTGAACACCAGCGGCTGTAGGCCGGTGAGCATGCGGGCATGGTACGACTCTAGCCTCGGGCTTTCATGCTGATTTCGTGTCGTAAACGAAGATTGGTGCCCTGACCTGGGATAATTCGACTTGCGAA
>NZ_LZTC01000088.1:0-17029 GCF_001665905.1 Gordonia sp. 852002-50395_SCH5434458 | reverse complement strand
ACTTGCGCGGGGAAGCGTCGGAGAGTGGGGGAAGAGTTCGACGACGCGCGGTGAGCGTCGAAGAGGCCGTTGCTGGCACCGGCGCGCCGGTCGGAGTCGCCCGCGCGGGGTGCAGAAACTAGGGGAAAGAATTCTTCCGCGGGTTGTGTGCGTTTTCTCGAGAACTTGCGCGGGGAAGCGTCGGAGAGTGGGGGAAGAGTTCGACGACGCGCGGTGAGCGTCGAAGAGGCCGTTGCTGGCGCCGGCGCGCCGGTCGGAGTCGCCCGCGCGGGGTGCAGAAACTAGGGGAAGGAAACCCTTCCGCGGGTTTCGTACCTTTTCTCGGGAAGTTGCGCGGGGAAACGTCGACAAGTCGGGGAAAGAATCCTTCCCCTACTTTCGGCCGCGTGGGGTGGGGCTGTCGGCGAGGTGCGACGCGGCATACGCGCACACGGCGCGCGGAAGTGTCGGGTTCGTCGTATCTGCGGGTGAGATGGCTCACCGATCGTGGCGCAGCGGCGATTCAGGGGAGAACAGTGGAGATGTATTAGTTCGCATCCCTAATAATTGTCTATTGTTCGGAGGTTGTTGATGTCCACCCATCTTTCCGCCGATCCTGCTGCCGCGGTGTCCGCACGGCACCCCGACTCCGACGTTGCTGCCCGCCTGCGGGAGGAAACGTCGGTGGAGGGTGCACTTCGAGTTCTCTTCGAGGGGTACGCCGACCGTCCTGCGCTCGGGTTCCGTGACGCCGAGCACGAATCACGTTGGTCCACAGTAAGTTTCCGTGAACTCGGTAGTCGGGTCGCGGCCGTCGCATCGCTCCTGCGCGACGCGGCGGACGTCGGGCCCGGCGATCGGGTCGCCACGCTGGGGTTCACCAGCGCCGACTTCACGGCGGTGAGTCTGGCAATTCTCGGTCCACTCCGCGCGGTTGAGGTGCCGTTGCAATCAGGCGCCGCGGATTCCGTGTTCGCCGATATCCTCGACGAGACCCAGGCCAAAGTCCTTGCGGTGTCGTTCAACTCGCTGTCCCGAGTCGCCGCACTCATCGAGAAGGGCTTGCGCGCCGACCTTGCGCACCTCGTCGTCTTCGACGTCTCCGAAGCCGCACTCGACGCCGTCGAACGTGCGCGCGCTCTGTTGGAACCGCTCGGAATCACGGTCCACCACGTGCACTTCGACGCCGAGTCGTCGATCACCGACGACGCCGAAGAGGCACTGCAAGTCAGCGGCGACGCGCAACCCGACGACCTCGCGCTGCTGATCTACACCTCCGGCAGTACCGGCGCGCCGAAGGGGGCCATGTACACTCAGGACGCAGTGCTTCGGTTGATCAGACAGGGATTCGGACTCGAAACAGACTGTGCCACAGGGGAAGACGACGCGAGCGAACACCACGCCTGGGTCACCCTGAACTTCTTGCCGATGAGTCACGTGATGGGCAGAGCGACGCTCATGCGAACGCTCGGCAACGGTGGAACCGCCTACTTCACCGCGCGGCCGGACCTGTCGGAACTCCTCGACGACCTCGCGGCCGTCGCGCCGACCGAACTGCACTTCGTGCCGCGTATCTGGGAGATGCTGCACCAGCAGTATCTGTCCGAAATCGAAGGCGTCGAGAGTGATTCGCACGCCGACGCCCTCGCCGCGATGCGGCGCCGCTACTTCGAGCGCGCACAACTCGCCGTGACCGGGTCGGCGCCGATCTCGCCCGAGGTCGTCGACTTCGTCGAGAGCATGCTCGACGCCCCACTCGTGGAGGGCTACGGATCGACGGAGGCGGGCGGGGTCATCCGCGACGGGGCGGTGATCCGACCGCCGGTCGTCGACTACAAGCTCGTCGACGTCCCCGAACTCGGTTATCGCACAACAGATACCCCGCACCCGCGCGGCGAGCTGCTCGTCAAGACCACCGACATCTTTGCCGGCTACTATCGGCGACCGGAGCTCACCGCGGAGATGTTCGACGACGACGGCTTCTATCGAACTGGCGACGTCATGGCAGAAACCGGACCCGATCAGCTCGTCTACCTCGACCGTCGGAACAACGTGTTGAAGTTGTCGCAGGGTGAGTTCGTGACGGTTGCGCGCGTCGAGAGCGCGCTGACCTCACCGCCGATCCGTCAGATCTACGTGTATGGCAATAGTTCACGCCCGTACCTGCTGGCGGTCGTGGTGCCAACCGATGACGCCGTCGACGCCGCTTCCGACGACGAGGAACTACACGCGACGCTGTTGCGGGCTGTTCGCGACATCGGCGAGCGCAACGGCCTTGCGCCGGTGGAGATCCCGCGTGACATCATCGTCGAACGCGCCGCGTTCTCCGAGGCCAACGGCTTGCTGACCGGGATTCGCAAGCTCGCGCGGCCTCGTCTCAAGGAGGCGTACGGTCCCGCTCTCGAAGACCTGTACCTACACCTCGCGAATGCCCGCGCCGATCGACTTCGCGATGCTCGGGCATCCGCAGCGGGTCGGCCGACGCTCGACGTACTGATCGACATCGTCTCGGCCACACTCGATCTCGCCGGGAACGAGGTGACTGCGCAGTCGAGGTTCACCGATCTCGGTGGTGACTCGCTGACCGCCGTCACCCTCGGGAACACACTCCGCGACGTCTTCGACGCAGAGGTCTCGGTGGGTGTGCTGACGAGTCCGTCCTCCGACCTCGCAGCCATCGCCGACTACATCGACGGACGGGAGGGCGAGGCGCGCCCCACGGCAGACATCGTGCACGCCGACCAACAGCACCTGCCGCCGACGAACTCACCGTCGACGCTTTCCTCGACGAGGCAACGCTGGCGGGAGCGTCGACCGTGCCGCCCGCCGACGAGACCGTGCGCGAAGTATTACTCACCGGAGCAACCGGATTCCTCGGTCGATACCTCGCAGTGGAGTGGTTGCGGCGCGTTGCCCGCGTCGACGGCCACGTGACCTGTCTGGTCCGTGCCTCCGACGACGAGACCGCCAGGCGACGCCTCGATGCGGTCTTCGATGTCGGTGACGGCCCGCTGCGCGCCGACTATTTGCGATTGGCGCCAGATCACCTGACGGTGCTCGCAGGTGACAAGGATTCGCCGAATCTCGGACTCGACGACGCGGTGTGGAACCGGCTCGCCGCCGACATCGATCTCATCGTCGACCCCGCGGCACTGGTCAATCACCTGCTGCCCTATCGGGAGTTGTTCGGTCCGAACGTTTCTGGAACCGCAGAACTCATCCGCCTCGCGCTGACGACGACCCGCAAGCCCTACGTCTACATCTCGACCGTCGGAGTGGCTGACCAGGTGGTCTCCGCAGAACTGGTGGAGGACAAAGACATTCGCGAGCTCAGCCCGACACGCGAGGTGCACGAGGGCTACGCGAACGGCTACGGCAACAGCAAGTGGGCAGGGGAGGTGCTTCTGGCAGACGCTCACGACCGCTTCGGGTTGCCGGTCAGCGTCTTCCGATGCGACATGATCGTGGCCGACGACACCGACCTGGGTCAGCTCAACCTCCCGGACATGTTCACGCGCCTGCTGATGAGCGTCCTGGCGACAGGCCTCGCACCACGGTCGTTCTACCGACTCGACCCCGACGGTGGTCGGGCGAGAGCGCACTACGACGCGCTTCCCGTCGACTTCCTGGCCGCGGCCATCTCGACGCTCGCGGTCAGCGACGGTCACGTCACGTACAACGCGGTCAATCCACACTCCGACGGTATCGACCTCGACACATTTGTCGGCTGGCTCATCGAGTCCGGCGAAGAGATCGCACTTGTCGACGACGCCTACGACCACTGGTACCGACTCTTCTCCGACGCCCTCGCCGATCTGCCGGAGAAGCAACGTCGACACTCATTGATCCCGCTGCTGCACAATTACGTGCGCCCTGTCGAACCTCTCGACGCCGGCGTGGTGAACGCACCGCTCTTCGCCGAGGCGGTTCGTTCGGGGAATGTGACCACAGCGACGGCCGAGTACGCCGACATCCCGCACATCACGTCGCAAGTTGTCGCCAACTACGCGCGTGGGCTGCGAACCCTCGGGGTCATCTGAGTGTGATCGGACTCCCTGCGTCCCGGGGTCGGAATCCTGCCCCGGGCCGCGGGGTGATGAAGTGAACCCATGAACGACAACAACCACGACGACGGCGCACACGTGCCGACGACAAATGCGTTGCGCGATCCGGTCGCGGCGTTCGGTGTCGGATCGCTGCGTATCGACGACGGTGTGGTCGTCGCGGAGCAGCAACTCGGCCCGCGATTCGCCGATCATCGCGGACTCATCGACCTCCCCGCGTACGCGGTTCTTTTCGACCACATCGGTGGCATCCCGTATCACCGCGCCACTGACTCGCCGTGCATGCAGGCTCGCCTGGCGTTGTCGACGGTCGGCCGGGCAGGACTCACCGACCACCTCACCGGCACGGCGCAACTGCTGATGCACGACGCCAAGGTCGGTGTCACCGAGATCCGCGTCGGCGTCGGAGCCGAGGACTTCTGCGTCGGCACCGCGCGCAACGTCGCCGTGGGACGGGCGGTTCCGGACGATTTCGACAACGCAGAGTTGGCCCACGACATCCCCGACGCCGCGTCGCTCGATGCTGTTCTTGCACAACCGATTCCGGTTGATCTCGACGGCGAGGCCATCGTCGAACAGATCGCTCGGGGAGAGCGTGACCGTGGTCCGCTCGCCGAGTTGCTCAACGCCACCATTGATGTCGACGGCGCGCCGTCGAATGCCCTGCGACTCGTCGTCGACACGGAGGCATGGATGGGCAACATGTTCGGGACCATGCACGGTGGCGTGATCGGCACCATCGTCGGTGCGGCGTGCTCGCTCGCGGGGCAGCAGAGGGCTCGTGCCGGCCAGGAGTATCGCGTCGGTGATCTCTCGGTGGCGTACTTCCGCTCACCGCCGGTCGACGGTAGTCGTGTGATCGTCGACGTCGAGCCGTTGAAGGTGGGGCGTCGAATCGCGACGTTCTCGACGCGCATGACCGGCCCCGACGGCACGCTGCTCGCCGACGGCGCCGCGGACATCCACTTCCGCTGAAAACGCGCTACTCGACGGCGATACCGAGGTGGGCAGCGAACTGCTCGGCCAGCCCGACGGCCTGATGGGCGGTGATCGTCGCGCCGGCAAGCCCTCCGAGATTGCGTACGTTGCCAACTCGGAGGTTGCGGAGATCGACGTCGGTCAGCGTGGCGCGATGGACGTCGAGCGAGGTGACGGTGGTGTCGTCGAAGGCGACGCGCATCAACGTGGCCTCCGAGACGTCGAGTTCGTCGATGACGCACGACCGGAAGATCACGTCGCGAGCCTCGTTGCCGCTGAGGTTGACCAGACCGAGCTTGCAGTCGGAGATGATCACCGAACGCATCTTTCCGCCGAAGAGGTCGAGCGCGCCGATTCGGCTGTTCTCGATGCGCACGTTGTGCAGCATCGAGCGCGGCGCGAACACTCGTGCGCTGCTCACCTCGTCGAGTCTGCTGTCGACGATGCGGACGCCGGTGAGGTCGGCATCGTCGAGCGACGTGCGCACCACGGCGCACGTCGTGAGCGAGACGTCGCCGAAATCGACGCCCGCGAGGTCGGTGTCGGCGATCAGGGAAGCCTCGATCACGTCACCGACGACGACATCCCGCGCGTTCAACGGTTCGAGGTGGGGAGTTGGTAGCCGACTGATGCGGGGCGGTCGAAAACTCATCGTCGACAAGCCTACGTGGGTGCTATGACAGGCCTCCGAACTGGGCGGATGGAAAAAACAAGCAAGCGTGATTGCTTTTTACGGTCGACTGTGTGACGCTGCTTACATGTCGATCGTGAGTGATCTCGTGGCTGATCTCGCCGCCGCAGGAGATGAACTGGACGCGCTGGTGTCGTCGCTCGACGATGCTTCGTGGCACGCCGATACTCCGGCGCCGGGGTGGACGGTCGCGCACCAGATCGCGCACCTGTACTGGACGGACAAGGTGGCGCTCCTCGCGGCCACCGACCCCGAAGCCTTCGCCGAGGTCGTCGCAGAGGCGATGCGCAACATCGACGGCTTCACCGATGTGACCGCCGAAGAAGGCGCCGCACGCCCCAAGGGCGAGTTGCTCGACGACTGGCGCGCCGCGCGCGCCGCACTGGGGCAGGCACTCGTCGACGTCCCGGATGGCGCGAAGATCCCGTGGTTCGGACCGCCGATGTCTGCGGCGTCGATGGCCACCGCACGGATCATGGAGACCTGGGCGCACGGACTCGACATAGCCGACGCGCTCGGCGTCGAACTCGAACCGACCGACAGCATCCGGCACGTCGCTCACATCGGTGTCCGCACGCGCGATTTCGCGTATGCGGTCAACGGGATGACACCGCCGCAGCGGCCTTTCCGGATCGAACTGGTCGCGCCGTCGGGCGAGCTGTGGACGTGGGGACCCGATGATCCCGACGCCGTCGACGGCACGGTGCGCGGGCCCGCCGTCGACTTCTGTCAGCTCGTCACCCAGCGACGTGCACTCGCAGACCTCGACCTGCAACTCGACGGCGAGCGCGCCCGCGAATGGGCCGCGATCGCACAGTGTTTCGCTGGTCCTCCCGGAGCGGGCCGTGCCCCGCGTAACGCCGCAACCTTCTGAACGCCCGAGCACAAGAACTGTCCGCACAGTCGACCATCCGAATCGGAGTAGCGATGACTTCAACCACAAGTCGCACCAACACCAGCCGATCGAACCGCCCCGTCCGAATCGGCAACGCCTCGGGCTTCTATGGCGATCGCTTCAGCGCGATGCGCGAGATGCTCGAGGGTGGTGAACTCGACTATCTGACAGGCGATTATCTCGCCGAGCTGACCATGCTCATCCTCGGCCGCGATCGGTTGAAGGACCCGAAAACGGGTTACGCCAAGACATTTCTGCGTCAAATGGAGGAGTGCCTCGGGCTCGCCGTCGACAAGGGCGTGCGGATCGTGAGCAACGCGGGCGGCCTCAACCCGCACGGCCTCGCGGTTGCGCTGCGCGAACTGGCGGACAAGCTCGGCGTCGACGCATCGATCGCGTTCGTCGACGGCGACGACATCCTCGACCGCGCAGACGATCTCGGACTCGGCACACCGCTGACGGCAAACGCATACCTCGGGGCCTTCGGCATCAAGTCGGCGCTCGATTCGGGTGCTGACGTCGTCGTCACCGGGCGGATCACCGATGCCTCGTTGACCGTCGGGCCAGCTGCGAGCGCATTCGATTGGGAGTACGGCGATCTCGACGCTCTGGCGGGCGCTGTCGTCGCGGGTCACGTGATCGAATGCGGCGCGCAGGCGACAGGCGGCAACTATTCGTTCTTCACGGAGCTGCCCCGGATGGGACACCTCGGATTCCCTATCGCGGAGATCGCCTCCGACGGCACGTCGGTGATCACCAAACACCCCAACACCGGCGGTGCGGTGACCGTGGGAACCGTGACGGCACAACTGCTTTACGAGGTCGGTGGTCCTCGCTACCTCGGCCCGGACGTGACCACCCGGCTCGACACCATCTCGCTGCGTTCCGACGGTGAGGATCGGGTGGCGATCAGTGGTGTCAAGGGCGAGGCGCCGCCCGAGACGGTCAAGGTCTCGCTCAACCATCTCGCAGGCATCCGCAACGAGATCACCGTCGCGATCACCGGACTCGATATCGAGGACAAGGCCGAACTGTTCCGCGATCAGTTCCGCGCGGAACTGTCGTCGGTGCCCGAGCAGATGACGTGGGAGTTGGTACGACTCGATCGACCCGACGCGCAGACAGAGGAACAGGCGACGGCGCTGCTGCGCTGCGTTGCCCGAGATACCGACCCCGAGAAGGTCGGCCGTGCATTCAGCAACACCGCTGTTGAACTGGCGCTGGCGACCTTTCCCGGATTCACGATGCTCGCACCCCCCGGAAAGGGCGCTCCCTTCGGCGTTTTCGAGCCGGGATACGTCGACGCGAAGCTCGTCGATCATCGTGTGTCCTTCGCAGACGGCGTGAGCGAGAGCATCGAACCGAGTCCACTGCGTACCCAGGTTCCCGCTGACGAGTCCGAACCGCGCAGCGTCGTCGACGTCGACGATCCCGGGCCCACCGCGGCGTCGCCACTCGGTCTGGTGGCCGGAGCGCGCAGCGGCGACAAGGGAGGCAGCGCCAATATCGGTGTGTGGGTACGTAATCCAGACCACTTCGACTGGCTCGACGCGACGCTCGACGTCGACCTGATCAAGAAGCTCCTGCCGGAGATCGCCGACCTCGAGGTCAAGCGTTTTCGGCTGCCCAACCTGTCGGCGCTGAACTTCGTCATCGAGGGAGTGCTCGGGCGCGGCGTCGCCGACAATGTGCGCTTCGACCCGCAGGCCAAGGGGATGGGCGAGTGGCTGCGTTCACGACCTGTGCCCATACCGCTGAGCTTCGTCGCCGAGACGGCCTCTGCCGCGCCATCATCCGAGTCTTCGGAAAGGAACTGAGCTGTGCCACTTGTAGATCCGCAGTGGGAGACGCCGGAACGACGCGCCCTGCGTGACGCGGTTCGCGGATTCGTCGAACGTCATGTGCTGCCTAATCAGGACGAGTGGGAACGCGACGGCCTGATTCCCCGCGAGTTGCACTCCGAGGCAGCCAAACTCGGTCTCTTCGGACTGGGCATCGACGAGTCCGTCGGTGGCAGTGGTGGCGACCTCATCGATGCGTCGATTCTGGGCGAAGAGTTCCACTACGCGGGTGGTGCCGCGGGCGTCTTCGCGTCGCTGTTCACGCACGGAATCGCGTTGCCGCACTTGATCGCCGCAGGCGATCCCGACCAGATCGACCGATGGGTGCGGCCGACGCTCGCAGGCGAGAAGATCGGCAGCCTTGCGATCACCGAGCCGGGCGGCGGAAGCGACGTCGGGCATCTGACGACGCGGGCACAGCGCGATGGCGACGACTTCATCGTCAACGGCGCCAAAACCTACATCACCTCCGCGGTGCGCGCCGACTTCGTCGTCACCGCGGTACGTAAAGGCGGACCGGGAGCGTCCGGGGTCTCGCTTCTCGTGATCGAGAAGGACACACCGGGTTTCACGGTGACGCGCAAGCTCGACAAGATGGGGTGGCGCAGTTCGGACACCGCGGAGTTGGCCTTTGTCGACGTACGCGTTCCGGCGACGAACCTCGTCGGCGCCGAGAACAGCGGATTCGCCCAGATCGCCGCGGCGTTCGTGACCGAACGGTCCGGACTCGCCGTGCAGGCCTACGCCAGTGCGCAACGCTGCCTCGACCTCACTCTCGACTGGACCCGCGAACGCGAGACCTTCGGCAAGCCGCTCGCCGCCCGACAGTCGGTGCAGGACACGCTGACCGAGATGGCTCGACGCATCGACGTTGCGCGGACCTACGCGCGTGGGGTCGTCAACCGCAAGGTGACGTCCGACGACGACCTGATCGCCGAGGTGTGTTTCGCGAAGAACACCGCGGTGCAGACCGGGGAGTGGGTGGCCGACAAGGCTGTTCAGCTCTTCGGTGGCCTCGGCTACATGACGGGCACCGAGGTCGAGCGTCAGTATCGGGACATGCGAATCCTGGGGATCGGTGGGGGAACCACCGAGATCCTGAGCGGGCTCGCGGCAAAACGACTCGGCTACATCGCACAGGGGAGCACACGATGACCGCATTGCGTTCGACGATCGACTCGACGAGTGACGACTTCACCGCCGCACGCGATTCGATGCTGGAGAAGCTCGACCAGATACACGGTGAACTCGACAAGGCCCTCGCGGGTGGCGGTGACAAGTACGTCGAGCGGCATCGCAAGCGCGGCAAGATGACCGCGCGTGAGCGCATCGAGATGCTGCTCGACGAGGATTCGGACTTTCTCGAACTGTGCCCGCTCGCGGCGTATGGGTCGGACTTCCACGTCGGAGCGTCGGTCGTCGTGGGGATCGGCGTCGTCGAGGGGGTCGAATGTCTCGTCGTTGCCAGTGACCCGACGGTCAAGGGCGGGACGTCGAATCCGTGGACGCTGCGTAAGACACTGCGCGCCAACGATATCGCCATGCAGAACAGACTCCCGGTGATCTCGCTCGTCGAGTCGGGTGGTGCCGATCTGCCGACGCAGAAGGAGGTGTTCGTCCCCGGCGGGCGGATGTTCCGCGATCTGACGCGGCTGTCGGCGGCGGGTATCCCGACCATCGCATTGGTCTTCGGTAACTCGACGGCCGGCGGAGCGTACATCCCGGGCATGAGCGATCACGTCGTGATGATCGACGGACGCTCCAAGGTGTTCCTCGGCGGACCGCCGCTGGTGAAGATGGCCACCGGCGAGGAAAGCGACGACGAGTCCCTTGGCGGCGCTCAGATGCACGCGCGCACGTCGGGTCTTGCCGACTACTACGCCGCCGACGAACAGGATGCGATCCGGATCGGGCGTCGGATCGTGTCGCGGCTCAACTGGACCAAGGCGGGCGGACAACCGCGCGCGCAGGTGCGGGAACCGCGCTACGACCCCGAGGAACTCCTCGGCATCGTCCCGCCAGATCTCAAGATCCCGTTCAACCCGCGCGACGTGATCGCGCGCGTCGTCGACGACAGCGATTTCGACGAGTTCAAGCCCGAGTACGGCAACTCGCTGTGCACGGGATGGGCCGACATCCACGGCTATCCCGTCGGCATCCTGGCCAACGCGCAAGGTGTGTTGTTCAGCCAGGAGGCGCAGAAGGCCACGCAGTTCATCGAGCTCGCCAATCGCTCCAACACGCCGCTGCTGTTCCTGCACAACACAACCGGTTACATGGTCGGTAAGGAGTACGAACAGAACGGCATCATCAAGCACGGCGCGATGATGATCAACGCGGTGTCGAATTCGAAGGTGCCGCACCTGTCGGTGCTGATGGGTGCCAGCTACGGCGCGGGTCACTACGGAATGTGCGGGCGGGCATACGATCCGCGATTCTTGTTCGCCTGGCCGAGCGCGAAGTCGGCGGTGATGGGAGCCGCGCAACTGGCAGGCGTCATCTCGATCGTCTCGCGCGCGGCGACCGAGGCTCGTGGCGGCACTGTCGACGAGGCGGCAGACGCGGGGATGCGGCAGATGATCGAGGCGCAGATCGAGGCCGAATCGGTGCCCGCGTTCTTGTCGGGCATGCTCTACGACGACGGTGTGATCGACCCGCGTGACACGAGAACCGTTCTGGGGCTGTGCTTGTCGGCGATCCATAACGGTCCGGTCGAGGGGACGTCGAGTTTCGGCGTCTTCCGGATGTGAGGTGTGAGATGACAGAACAACATTCAACGATCACCTCGGTGCTTGTCGCCAATCGCGGCGAGATCGCGCGACGTGTGTTCGTGACCTGTCGTCAGATGGGCCTCGGGACCGTTGCGGTCTACTCCGATCCGGACGCCGATGCGCCGCACGTCGCCGCAGCCGATGTCGCTGTGGCACTTCCCGGCTCGACGTCGGCAGAGACCTATCTGCGCGGTGACAAGATCATCGAGGCCGCCAAGCTCGCGGGCGCGGATGCGATTCATCCCGGCTACGGATTCCTCTCGGAAAACGCGGAGTTCGCGCAATCGGTGATAGACGCGGGACTGACGTGGATCGGGCCCCCACCCGGGGCGATCGACGCGATGGGGTCAAAGGTCAACGCCAAGAAGCTGATGGCCGACGCAGGCGTACCCGTCCTGGGCGACATCGACCCTGCCGGAGTCACCGAGAGCGACCTCCCACTGCTGATCAAGGCGTCTGCGGGCGGCGGTGGACGCGGCATGCGGATCGTGCGGTCGGTCGACGAGTTGGCCGAGCAGGTTGCCGCTGCCGAACGCGAAGCGGCGTCGGCCTTCGGTGATCCGACGGTCTTCTGCGAGCCGTATGTCGAACGGGGACACCACATTGAGGTGCAGGTGCTCGCCGACGAGCACGGCGCCGTCTGGGCCGTCGGAGAGCGTGAATGCTCGATCCAGCGTCGTCACCAGAAGGTGATCGAGGAGGCCCCTGCGCCTCTCGTCGAACGGATCGGCGGAGATCTCCGTGAACGCCTCTACGACGCCGCCAGGAAGGCCGTGTCGGCGATCGGCTACACGGGTGCGGGAACCGTGGAATTCCTCGCCGACGAGACCGGTCGCTTCTACTTCCTGGAGACCAATACGCGTCTGCAGGTGGAACATCCGGTCACGGAACTCACGACGGGGACCGACCTCGTTGCCTGGCAACTGCGTGTCGCGATGGGCGAGCACCTCGACGTCGAGGAGCCCGGTACTCGCGGCCACGCGATCGAGGTCCGCCTCTACGCCGAGGATCCGTCTGCGGGATGGCAACCGCAGTCGGGAACCATGCACCGCATCGAGATCGACGCGCAGACGCATTTCGGTCCGCTCGACCGTCCGGGCGTGCGTGTGGACGCGGGTATCGAATCAGGCTCGGAGATCTCGACGTTCTACGATCCGATGTTGGCCAAGGTCATCAGTTGGGCGCCGACACGTGCTCGTGCCGCTGCGATTCTCGCCAGAGCGCTGTCCGACGCGGCGCTCCACGGCCCGACAACCAACCGCGACATGCTGGTGAACACGCTGCGGGAGCCGACGTTCCTCAGCGGCGATACCGACACCGGATATCTCGACCAGATCGGCCTCGACGTCTTGTCGGCGCCGCTGGCCGACGAGTCGACGGTGACACTCGCCGCCGTTGCCGCAACGCTGGCGGAGGTGGCCGTCAACCGGGAACGCGCTCGCGTCCAGCGAAGTCTGCCCGCAGGCTGGCGGAACATGCCGTCGCAGTACTCGCACAAGACGTTCCGTACCGACGACGACGTCGAACACGAGGTTCGATACCGGTGCACCCGAGGCGGGAGCGTCGAGCTTCCCGACGTCGCCGACACCAAGGTCGTATCCACGACGACAGAGCAGGTCGTACTCTCCCACAACGGCATTCGACGGACCTTCGACGTCGCGCGATACTGCGACGACGTCTACGTCGACACCGCAGGCGCGTCGGTGCACTTCCGTCGGCCGCCGCGATTCGTCGATCCCAGTGCCGTTGCGCGACCGGGTTCGCTCCTCGCGCCGATGCCGGGTTCGGTGATCCGCGTTGCGGTTTCCGAAGGCGACCGTGTGACCGCCGGTCAGCCGTTGATCTGGCTCGAGGCGATGAAGATGGAGCACACCGTCGCGGCTCCCGCCGACGGTGTGGTCAGCACGCTCGCCGTCGAAGCGGGACGCCAACTCGCCGTCGGCGATGTGCTTGCGATCATCACCGATGAGGCCGACAACGACAGCGAGACAGAGCATTCCGACGCACCAACACCTCAGGAGACATCCGCATGAGCTTCGTCGAAACGGCTGAACGGGCCGATCTGCGTGCATCGGTGGCCGCGCTGGCCACCAAGTACGGGCAGGACTACTTCCGCGAATGCGCCCGTGAGGGTCGCAAGACCGACGAATTGTGGTCGGAGGCGGGCAAACTGGGCTTCATCGGGGTGAATCTTCCCGAGGAGTACGGCGGTGGCGGCGCAGGAATGTACGAGTTGTCGATCGTGATGGAGGAGATCGCGGCGGCGGGCACCGGCCTGCTGATGCTCGTTGTCTCGCCGGCCATCTGCGGCAACATCATTGCGCGCTTCGGCACCGACGAGCAGCGCGACCGGTGGCTGCCAGGGCTTGCGGACGGATCGATCACCATGGCCTTCGGTATCACCGAACCCGACGCCGGATCGAATTCGCATCAGATCACCACCACGGCATCGCGCGACGGATCGGACTGGGTCCTCAACGGGCGCAAGGTGTACATCTCCGGTGTCGATCAGGCCGATGCCGTTCTCATCGTGGGTCGGAGCGAGGATGCGAAGACCGGCAAGTTGCGGCCCGCGCTGTTCATCGTGCCCACGGACGCACCGGGGTTCGAATACAAGATGATCGACATGGAATTGGTGAACCCGGAAAAGCAGTTCGGGCTCTACCTCGACGATGTGCGCCTGCCTGCTGACGCACTCGTCGGCTCCCCGGACGCGGCACTGAGCCAACTCTTCGCCGGTCTGAATCCAGAACGCATCATGGCTGCGGCGTCGGCGGTGGGGATGGGTCGTTTCGCGCTGGGCAAAGCCGTCGACTACGTGAAGGAGCGCACGGTCTGGAAGACCCCGATCGGAGCGCACCAGGCCATCGCACATCCGCTGGCGCAGGGCAAGATCGAACTCGAGATGGCCAAGCTCATGATGCAGAAGGCCGCCACCCTCTACGACGCGGGAGACGACTGGGGCGCTGCCGAACCGGCGAACATGGCGAAGTATGCGGCCGCCGAGGCGTGCGTCAAGATCGTCGACCAAGCCGTTCAGTCCATGGGTGGCAACGGACTGACAACCGAATACGGTGTGGCGCCGCTGCTTTCGCTCGCTCGAATTGCGCGTGTGGCACCGGTCAGCCGCGAGATGGTGCTGAACTTCGTCGCGCAGACCAGTCTTGGACTGCCGAAGTCGTACTGATTCGTCCCGGCACCGCCGTTTCCGATTCGCCATTCATCCCAGACCAACCACAGCAGACCAACTCTGACCGAGGACCACAGGAAGGCGCAGGTCGATGACCACCACAGACAGCGAAGTCGTACACGTCGGGATCGACGCCGGGGTCATGACGCTCACACTCGACTCGCCGGGCAACCGCAATGCGTTGAGTCGCGCGCTGGTGACCCAACTGTCGTCGGGACTGACGAGGGCGGCGACCGATGAGAGCGTGCGGGCCGTCGTGCTGACACATGCGGGCAGAACCTTCTGTGCGGGTGCCGATCTCGGCGAGGCGCTCAAGCGGGGCGCCTCTGCCGAGGAGGCGTCTGCCGAAGCGACGTCGTCGATGGTCGAGTTAATGCGCACGATCCTCGAGCTGCCCAAACCGGTGATCGCACACGTCGACGGGCATGTCAGGGCAGGAGGTTTCGGCCTGCTCGGTGCCACCGATATCGCACTTGCCGGACCGAAGAGCACCTTCGCGCTGACCGAGGCCCGGCTCGGCCTTGCACCATCGGTGATCTCGCTCGTGCTGGTGCCGAAGATGACGGCGCGAGGTGCTGGTCGATACTTCCTGACCGGTGAGAAGTTCGACGCGTCGGTTGCGGCGTCGATCGGAGTCATCACGCAAGCGTGTGACAGCACGGAGGCTCTCACGCAGTCGTTGGGGGAGATCCTCGACGGCATCCGACGTGCGTCGCCGGTCGGCCTCGCCGCGTCGAAGGAACTCACCACCGCGTCGGTGCGCGACGAGTTCGAGCGGTTGGCGCAGCGTCGTGCACTGGAATCGGCGACATTGTTCGCTGGCGACGACGCACGCGCGGGGATGGAAGCGTTTCTGTCCAAGGGGCGGCCGCCGTGGGATCTGACCGCAACGCAAGCCGACACCGGAGCTACGAGAACATGACGTCTCCGCGTACGACGACAAACCGTGAACCACAGCAGGAACGGTCCCGCCAGACGCGGGAACGGTTGCTGCGCTCAGCCATTCAGGTTCTGGCTCACGAGGGATGGGCGTCGGCAACGGTGGCCGCGGTCGCCCAACGCGCGGGGGTGTCCAGAGGCGCTGCGCAACACCACTTTCCCACACGCGAGGCATTGATCTCGGCGACGCTCGAGCAGATCTTCGACGACCTCACCCTCAACGCCGACACGTTGATTCGCCCCGACGCGGACGAGTCACGGCGCGTGCGGATAGCGGTCGAGCAGGCCGTGAGTATCTACACCGGGACCGAATTCAAGGCGTCGCTGCAGATCTGGGCGGCGGCAGCGTCGGATTCGGCGCTACGCGAACTGATTCTGCCGATGGAGGCCAAGTTCGCGCGAGCGGCACATCGGGTGACTGTTGCCGCACTGGACCCCGACGGCACGAACCCTCGGGCACACCGCGTCGCACAGGTGACACTCGACCTCGCACGCGGTCTCGGACTGGCGGACACACTGTCGGACGATGCACGACGCCGCGCGCAGGTGGTCGACACCTGGGTGGAGATGGTCACCGATGCGCTCGACGTCGACTCTCCGGACAGGTGAGATCAGCTGGCGGTGGGCTCAGCATGCGGTCGGCTACGCGCGCCGCGTGTGCCGAGCCAGTACACGCCCGCTGACAGCGCGGTCATCCCGATGAAGACGACCACCACACCGAGCGTCATCGACAGGTACCCCTGACTTCGCGGATCGATGAACGGGTACGGGTACCAGTCGACGATGGGGCCTCGCGTCAATGTGTAGACGCCATAGACGAGTGGGAACGCCAGCCAGGTCAACCAGGAGAGGGCAGGCAGAACCCTAGGTCGGAAGACTGCCCAGTCGATGAGCAGAACGAGCGGGATGAGGCGGTGCAGCACGGTGTTGGTCCACTCGCCGGAGAGATTGACGTCGATGTGCGACAACAGAAGTGCGTAGACGATCGCGGTGATCAGCATCGCGGTGGTCACTGCGCCGCGAAACCACTGCCACCACAACCCTATTGGCGTCAACAGTGCACCGCCGAGCAGCACGATGGCCGCGCCGACGTTGCTCAGGATGGTGAAGTAGCTGAAGTAGTTGGCGAAGCCGAAACCATCGGACGCGGTGACCGGCACGTATGCGATCGCAGCGATGCCGACGACTGCGGCGACGAAGCGAAGGACACGTACCCACAACTGACGGTCACCTCTGCTCACGCCTCGCATTGTGCCAGTCGCGCCGCACGTCTTTGACCCCGCCGTGTTTGCCCCCGCCGTGGACGACAGCGAGCAGGTCGCCCGCGTGCGGTTGGAGATCTAGTGTCCTGAGTCATTAATTGTCATTCGGTTGATAGACTGGGGAATGGCAACCCGGGGTCCGCGAGCAGTGGATATTGTTCTGACTGATGATGAGCGCCGTGAGCTCGAAGGGTGGGCGCGTCGGCGAACGACGGCCTCGGGTTTGGCGATGCGATCACGAATCGTTCTCGCTGCCGCTGATGGCGGGTCGAATACCGAAGTGGCACAACGACTCGGCCTCAATCGCAGTACCGTGCGGCGATGGCGAGGCCGGTTCGTCGAGCACCGCTGCGAGGGGTTGCTCGACGAACCCCGGCCCGGGCGACCTCGAACCGTCGGCGACGAGCAGATCAAAGACC
>NZ_LZTC01000087.1:0-717 GCF_001665905.1 Gordonia sp. 852002-50395_SCH5434458 | reverse complement strand
CCGTCGCTCTGCCTGGTGAGGCGACCACGGCATTGCTGGTGCAGCAGGCGGCTACCTCGCTGATGGCGCTCACTCGCCAGATCACCTACCTGGATAAACAGATCGCCGAGGTGTTCCGCCGAGACCGCCACGCCCGGATTCTTGAATCCGTACCCGGTATCGGCACCCGAAGTGGTGCCGAACTCATCGCGTTCACTGGTGGCGACCTCACGTCGTTCGGCTCGGCTGCCAAACTGGCTGCCTACGCCGGTCTTGCTCCCGTCCCGCATGATTCAGGTAACCGGCGGGGCACATTGCGTAGACCGCAGCGCTACCACCGGGGTCTGCGGAAGGTGTTCTACATGGCCGCACTCAACAGCTCGCAACGCGACGGACCATCACGGGAGTTCTACCAGCGCAAACGACGCGAGAACCGCTCTCACGTGCATGCGCTCATCTCGCTGGCCAGACGGTTGATTGATGTTGTGTGGGCACTCATCCGTGATGGCCGAGAATGGACTCCGAGGGGCGCCGGCCCGCCCATCGCGGAGGCTGCCGCCTAGCCCCTGAGATCATTCAGACGCCGCTGCACGCACCGCCGCGGTGAGGTCGTCGATCGTGTTCGGTTGTAGCCGATTCTCGTCGAGGAAGAATGTGGGGGTGCCTTGGACCCCGAGAGCCAGACCGTCAGCGACGTCGGCGCGGATCCGTTCGAGCGTGGCCGGGCTGTTGTAGACC
>NZ_LZTC01000086.1:0-2835 GCF_001665905.1 Gordonia sp. 852002-50395_SCH5434458 | reverse complement strand
GCTCGACCAGCGGGGGCCGCTCGACCAGCGGAGCGGCGACGGTTGAACGAGCGCTCGGGCGGGCCTAGTGCGGCGTCGAAGCGCTGTGGAAGAATCCGAAACCATGACCGCTTCTGCCATCAAGCTCGGTATGCCCATCAACTACGCCGGCGATTTTCGCGAGACCATCGACAACCTCGTCGACTTCGAGGCGGCCGGTGTCGCTCGGATCGCGGTGCCTGAGGCATACAGCTTCGACGCCGTGAGCCAGCTGGGGTACATCGCGGCGCGCACCGAGAAGATGGAGCTGCAGTCGGCGATTCTGCCGATGTACTCGCGCACGCCGTCGAACTTGGCGATGACCGCTGCGGGCCTCGACTTCATCAGCGGTGGTCGCTTCGTGCTGGGCATCGGGGCGTCCGGCCCGCAGGTGATCGAGGGTTTCCACGGCGTGAAGTACGACTACCCGGTGGGGCGCGCTCGCGAGAACGCCGACATCTGTCGACTGATCTGGCGTCGGGAGAAGACGGAGTACCGGGGCAAGCACTACACCCTGCCGTTCACCAAAGAGGACGGCGGAACCGGGCTTGGCAAGCCACTGAAGATCATCAATCACCCTGTGCGTGAACGTATTCCGATGCTGCTCGCTGCTATCGGCCCCAAGAACACTGAAGTCGCGGCCGAGATGTTCGAGGAGTTCCAGCCCTTCCTGTTCCACCCCGAGCATGTCGACGTCGCGTTCGGTGAACCGCTCGCAGCGGGCAAGGCAAAGCGCGATCCGTCGCTGCCCGAGCTGGGCATCGTGGTGCAGGCGACCGCGCGAGTGACCGAGGACGCGGAGCAGATCGAGAACGCCTCGCAGATGGTTCGGCATCAGGCGGCGCTGTACATCGGCGGCATGGGCGCGCGCGGAAAGAACTTCTACAACCAGCTCGCCGTGCGTTACGGCTACGCCGACGCGGCCAAGGAGATCCAGGACCTCTACCTCGACGGCAAGAAGGTCGAGGCCGCCGCGGCGGTTCCCGCAGATCTGGTCGAGGCGATGAGCCTGATCGGTCCGCGTTCGCTGGTGGCAGAGCGCGTCGCGGCGTTCCGCGCGGCGGGTGTCACGTGCATCCTCGCGGCTCCGGTGGCGCCGACGCACAAGGAGCGGGTCGAAGACATGGCCCAGCTCGCGGAGATCTTCGCGAGCTGAGCCAGCCTTCGTCCGCATTCAGCGGTCAGTTGGTTTTCGCTGATGTGCTCGACGAGCTCTTAGTAGCGGTCGCTGTTGCCGTGGGCGTTGCTGTGGCAGTTGGCGTCGCGGTTGCCTTGGGTGTGGCCGAGGGCGTTGCGGTTGCCGTGGGTGTTGCGGTCGCTGTTGCCGTCGGCGTTGCTGTTGCCGTGGGCGTTGCTGTGCCTGTCGGTGTCGCAGTTGCCTTGGGTGTGGCCGTAGACGTTGCGGTTGCCGTAGGTGTTGCGGTAGCCGTTGGCGTGGCGGTTGCGCTCGACGACGCCTTGGATTGTGTCGTCGATTGAGTTGCTGCCGACGGCGTGGTTGTCGCTGGCGGTGTGGATGTTGCGGTGGCCGTCGAGGTCGTTGTCGCCGCCGCTGTTGTCGCGGTCGTCGTGACCGGGGCCGACGCGGTACTTGCCTGTGCGGCAAGCTTTGTGACAGTTGTGGTCGTGGCGGCATTGGCGCCGTACGCGTTGCCCAGTGCTGCTGCCAAGTCGTTCAACATCTGCTGGAACTGGGCAGCCAATGCGGCCATCATCTGCTGGAAAGCATCATTGAGCGCTGCCCCGGGGTCCGTGGTTCCGCCGCCGGTGTTGCCACCGCCCGTGTTTCCACCGCCTGTATTTCCACCACCTGTGTTTCCGCCGCCGGTCGACGGTGTGCCCGAATTGGATCCGGATGCGTACTTCGCGATGAGCTCGGCCAGGACCTGGGCCGCGGGTTTCGCGGTCCAGTCGGTATGGAAGAGCCCGAAGTTCTCCTCAGTACTGCTGCTCCCGGTGTTGGTGTCGCGCGTTTCGTAGATATAGATAGGTCCGGCGCCGGCCTGCTTCTGCCAGGTCTCGATGAAGTCCCGGATGAACTCAGCTTGTCGTGCTTCGGTGTACGCGCCGGTCGTCGGCTGGCCGTATTCGGTGATCCAGATCTTCTTCGCGGAGTCGCCATACTGCGCCATGAGCGCGCGGATCGCCGCGATCTGCAGCGATGGCGCGTCGGGGTGGTCATTGGTCGAGTACGACGCGTCGTATTGATACGGGTGGTACGAGAGGGCGTTGAAGTATCCCGCCGCGCCCGCCGCATACATCTGAGAGATGAAGTCGACCGGGTTCAGCGTGATGCCACTCGTAACGGCCGCCCCGACGACGCCGGCGATCACGACGGCGTTGGGGTCCGCCGCCTTGATGGCGGTGTAGGCGGCCTTCAGCATTGCCGTATAAGCAGCGGGATCGATGGGGTTATAGAAGAGCGTCGAATTGGGTTCGTTCCACACTTCGTAACCCGAAATCTTGCCCTTGTAGCGCGTTGCGATGGCAGTGGTGAAGCCTGCGTACACCGCCGGATCGGTGTGACCGCTGATGATGTTGCCTGCCCACCACGGTGTCGCGGCCACCGTCGCCACCAAGCTGATCCCTCGGGATTGTGCGGCGTTGACAAGTTGATCGAGCTGGGTCCAGTCGTACACGCCCTGACGATTTTCGACGCTGGCCCACGGGACGAGTACTCGCACGCTTGTCACACCCAGCGATTGGATTTTGTCAAGGGTTGCGTTCAGGTCGGCGCTGCTCATCGAGTACAGCGACGAGTCGGCTATGCCTATGGTAGTTGACGATTCATCGATAACTGCTGCCATAGTGTAAGGC
>NZ_LZTC01000085.1:0-8078 GCF_001665905.1 Gordonia sp. 852002-50395_SCH5434458 | reverse complement strand
GGCTACCGCTACCTCGTCGACGAGGCCGAAGCCGCAGGCGAGAAGATGTGCCGGCGGACGGCGTGGCGGATCTGCTCCGCCGGCGGCTGGACCAGCACCATCAGCAAGAGAGGCCGCGGCAAGCACCGCAAGGCCGGCCCGCCTGTACACGACGATCTCGTCAAGAGAGACTTCACCGCGCCCGGCCCCAACGAGCTGTGGCTGACCGACATCACCGAGCACTGGACGGCCGAGGGCAAGCTGTACCTGTGCGCGATCAAGGACGTCTACTCGGGCCGGATCGTCGGGTACTCGATCGACTCGAGAATGAAGTCCCGCCTGGCCGTGGCCGCCCTGAACAGCGCTGTCGCCAGGCGAGGGGACGTGGCCGGCTGCGTTCTGCACAGCGATAGAGGGTCTCAATTTCGTTCGAAGAAGATGCAGAAGGCCATCACCCGGCACGGCATGCTCGGGTCGATGGGCAGGGTCGGTGCGTGTGGTGACAACGCGGCGATGGAGAGCTTCTTCTCGCTGCTACAGAACAACGTCCTCGACCGTCGATCCTGGGCCACCAGAGACGAGCTCCGGGCCGCCATCGTGCACTGGATCGAACGGACCTACCACCGCCGCAGACGACAGGACCGCCTCGGCAGATTGACCCCCATTGAATTCGAGACCATCATCAACCACGAGGCCCCTCAGGCCGCGTGACTAACCCTGTCACCTATCCGTGCACCAGGCCCGCGCGCCGCCATGGTGGCCGAGTTGGGTGCCGTTGTGAGTCTTCGGTTCGCGTGACGCCGAAAAGCGCATCGCGCCAAACTGTTTCGTCTTACCCATTCTTGTGCGCGATGACGGCTGGCATGGGCACATTCCAATCGACAAGTCTTCCGCTGAAGCAGGGCGAACTAGCCGTGACGATTGGCGGGTAGTTGACGTTGTTGAGCTCGATCTGCAACTTGAAGGCATCGGGTGCCTCGGCGAACCGGTTGGGCTTCGTAAAGTCTTCTCGCTCAATAACTTTCCAACCCCAAGAGGTCCAGATGTCCCCGACGCGGGCGACGGCCGCGTTGTAGTCAGATCCGGGCGGGAGTTTGAGGTCGCGGGAGTCAGTGTAGTTCACGGGTGCGTCTTTTGACGTGGCCTTGTCGTCGCAGGGGACGGTGGCGCCCCACCCGCCGAAGCGGGAGGAATCGGCGGCCGTTCCGGCAGGCAACGCATTCACAGTTCGTTGGAAAAGCTCGATGACGTGATCTTGAACCTCGCGTTGGCTCGCGGGACTGAAGCTTGCAGAGCTCGTAGGGGCTCCTAGGGTTGTCGAGGTTTCAGCTGCTGGTTGACCGCCCGCACATCCAGCTACCAAGCTTGCGAATATAACGGACATCACTGCCACGAGGCGGCACACGACACTGCTCATCTCGGTTGGTGGGTGGGGACTTGTCCAGCGATGATATCCCCCACGTTCTTAGACCGGGTGCTACCTAGGTCAAAGTAGGAGCTGTAGGCTGAGATCGACGGCAAATTCATCCGTTTCGTTCCAGAAGTGTCACCAGGGTCGGAGGCGAAGGTGTGCGCGCCGCACCCTTCACTGGTCGGGCGGCGCCGTTTGTACTGCCCGCAAGCTTGATCGCATCGTTGTCCCTAAAGAAGGCTGTGTCGTCGGGGTGTGTGACACGGTCCTTGTCGGCAAGTACGGGCATCTCGTTCGTCCGGTGTGCGAAGCGTTACCCCCTCATGCCGCCCAGCGTGCTGCGTCGCCGTGTGCGGCGGCCAGGACCTCAGCGAACTGGTCGTCGCTTCCGGTCGCGTAGCGAACCGCGGTTTCGTCGTTGAGGGCGGGGTTGGGCGAACACATCCAGAGCGCAGCGCTCCACGCGTTGGCGTGTTCGCGCAGGATTTGCCACACCTGCAGCAGATGTTGGTCGACTGTGGCGGCGTCGGTGAACTGCCATGTGGGGTACACCCAGGTACCTGACTCGAGTTGGCAGCCGACCAGGGTCTTGTGCTTGACGCGTTTGGCGATCGCCTGCTTGCTCACACCGAGCCACGAGGTCAGTCCGGCAGTGTCGTAGAACGGCCCCACCCGCTGGTCGTGCACCGTCACCGATGGCAACGCAGCAGCCATCGCCATCGCTATCCGCTGAGTGTCGGCGAAGACTTCGGCATCAACACCGGCATCCTCGGCTATCGCGAACCGCTCGTCGACGAGCTTGCTCAACTCGTTGAGCAGCGCCTGCTTGCAATCGGTCAGATCAGACACAACAACCCCTCAGACGAACTCAGACGACTTACGACGTGTCTACGCCGCCACGCGGCAGCGGGCAACCCAGTCAACCTCGCTAGGCGTCCTGCAGTTATGTTGGCGGCATCTGCACAGACTCCCGCATCGCCATGTCAGTGATGCGTAGTAGACAACTCGATATGAGCTTGCGACGCCTACGACATCCATCGACCGTTGACGCGCTACTTGCGTATCGCACGCACTACGCTCGCGTCGCGCGATGCATGCACCCAGGGTGCTTCAACTATTGCACTCACACCGACGATGTCCGCGAACCCCGACCGCTCTTCTGCTCAAAACGGTGCGGCACCGACTACTCAGCGCAACGAGTCGCCCTCCTAGGAGATCGCGTTCATAGGCGACGCCCTGGCCCACGCGTCCGCGCGAAGCAACATCGCAACCGAGCTTCGACAACAACGCGCACACGCCACGTGGAATCTCGCGCGATACGGAGGACTCATGCCAACCGACGAATCCACCACGTAGCCGCACCGACCAGGACGGAGAAGAGATCCACAACCACCCACCGGCGAATCGGGTACCTCGTGACTTGTACAAACCCTGACCGACAATGAAAATTTCGCTTCCTCCCGAGATGTACGGAGGAAACCCCGCTGGACTACTTGAGCATCTTGGCCTCGTTGTTGAGCGCCAACCACTCGACGACGACGATTACTGGATCGTTAGCGCCGATCCCACAACGCTTGTGCAAGCACAGACACTGCACGGTCCAGCGTTGTCGCGGAGCAGATTCGATGTCTCGAGCGTGCCTACGCCAAGCATTCCCGGTGGAATGAATCCCGAACTTGTTGACGCTCTGACCGCTCACAATGAGGCGCTCGCTTCACAGCCGACCCTTCGTTCAGCTGTACAGCTAGTAATCAATACCTTGGTCGCAGTCCCGGATAACGAAGTACCAGCGACAATCAAGTGGGGTAGCGACACTCTGTCTCAGATTCCGCTTACGCATGAGGACGGGACAACGGAGCCACTCTTTCCAAAACATTCAGTTCACGATATCCGCATCAACGAACTCGCCTATCGATGGGCCAAACTGCCTCAAGTCATGCTTCGGCTCCGACACGACACAGCAGCCGCAATAATTGCTATGTCCAAGAAGGACCCTGACTCGATGATGTTCTCGTCCTCGGGCGCCCTTCTTGAGGGAACCGTGTTCGGTGGGGTGTACTTTGCGCCTCTTCTCGGGAACATCTCGCCAACAATGTGGGGTTTCGGAGTTCCGCGTATAGGGCAGGTCATAGTTTATTCATTTGGCCGCCAGGTTGGTGGTCGAAGCCACGGAGCCCCCAGGGATCTCATTGACACTCTCGGTGTCCTTGCTCACCACTCATCTCTCGGCGAGTTCGATGTCCACTCAATCGACAACACGATACTACATAAGGCAGCGTATTCGGAGGCCATCGATTGGTGGGCAACTCGAATCGACAGATCATTGGTGGATCTTTTCTCGCCGACGACGTACACGGACGAGCACGATATATATCGGCCCGGGGCTCACCAAAGATGGATGTTGAACTTCGAACAACTACTCGCTCGCATCTGCGCGATCACACGACAGCCCAATGACCCTGCCACCCAATTGATGCTACTTTTCCCGACGATGGATATCTTGGCTGACAGCTTTACGGGAAGTAATGGAATTGGTCAGCTTATGACGCCCAAACGGATTAGCAAGTTGATAGACAGGGTCTCCAAGCGTGTCCCCGATCGCATCGAGCCAATCATTATGGCACCAGCTCGTCGCGCACTCGCAGCCGCGGAGCAGGTTGCTGATGAGTTCTTCATTCCTAGCCCCAATCCCGATGCCACGCCGGAGTCGCGCATAATCCACTTATGGAATGGCCGCCGCAACACCACACATGGATTCAACAACAATGCCGAGATTCTCGCTGAGCATACCGGGCGACTACCGCCAGATATTGTTCTTGTGCCATTCGTGTACCTCCTTGACATACTGACGGATCGACAGCGCCTACTCGAACGAGTTCGTCGTGACTGCCAGCGACCACCAAAGCCTTAGACCCAGATCCCCAGCTACTGTTGCTACTCCGAGCAACGAGAGGAGTCGACCTTGGGCGACTTACACGTGGCACAGATCAAGCGCCGACTGAAGAGTACGACCTACCCACATATCGACACTTCAGATCTCGACACGCACGACGCAGCGCACGTCGAGCAAGCGCAGCTGACCAGGGCACTCGCAGCCTTCGTGCTGACCAAGGTAGCGGGTCTCAGCGATGAAGACGCCGCAGCATGTGTGACGGACGGCCCAGGCGACAACGGCATCGACGCGATTGCATTCGTCGACTCAGACCCGCCCCAGCTCTACCTGGTGCAGTCGAAGTGGACAGATGCTGGCAACGGCGGCGGCGCAACCCTCGACGAAATGATGAAGTTCCAGAAAGGATTGGCAGACCTAGTAACCATGAGGTGGGAGCGCTTCAACGACAAGGTGGCCGCACGTGTCACCGAGTTGGACAATGCACTCCTCAATACCGACCTCCGAATTGAGGTCATCTTTGTAACGATGGGCACACCCCAAGTAGCACCCGCCGTCGCGAGTCACATGGATGACTACATCGCCACCCTCAACGACCCCACCGAAGTGGCGATATTTAGCTACCTGAATCAGGGAGCCGTATACAAACTTCTAGTCGATGACACGCGCTCAGCACAAATCGATTTCGCCGTTGAGTTGTCGGACTGGGGCAAGCTGGAAGGTCCGCCCGATGCCGTCTATGGCCACGTCAGCGGCACAGAAGTCGCCGCGTGGCTTCGTGACCACGGACCACAACTGTTCGACCGCAACGTACGCGTGGTGCTTTCAAACTCGGAAGTCAATGCTTCTGTCCTAGAAACGGTAGACGAATCCCCCGAATCGTTCTGGTACTTCAACAATGGCGTCACCGCGCTCTGCGAATCAATCGATAAAGCCCCCGCAGGTGGCACCGAGCGGCGTCAAGGAACGTTCGGGCTCAAGGGAGTCAGCATCGTCAACGGTGCACAGACAGTGGGAACACTCGCACGCGCACTGCGCACAGGTAAACATCAAGAACTCGACAACGTTCGGGTCATGGTGCGCTTCATCTCGCTGGAATCTGCCCCTGAGGACTTCGGCAAACGTGTGACACGGGCAACGAATACACAGAACGTCATCGGCGGCAGAGACTTCGTCGGACTCGACCCCCAACAGACGCGACTGCGAGACGATTTCTCGGTTGACGGCCTGACCTACGCGATCCGCAGCGGTGAAGAGCGTCCTGATCCCGACAAAGGCTGCGAGTTCACCGAAGCTGCAGTGGCCCTGGCGTGTGCACATTCCTCTGCGCTCGCCACGCAGGCAAAACGTGAGGTAAGCCGACTATGGGACGACACCTCGAAGGCCCCCTACAAAGCACTATTCAATGCGACCACCACCTACTTGCGAGTCTGGCGATCAGTCAGGATTCTTCGCGCAATTGACGCGAAGCTTGACGAACTCAAGGCGGGGCTCGACACCAGGGAGCGTGGGTACGCAGTACACGGCAATCGACTTGTCGCCCACGTCGTATTTGCGAAACTCGACTTGTCAGGTATTGAGGACCCTGCCACGGACTGGAATACCATTCTCGATCGGGCAGCCGATCTGACGACTAACGTCCTCGACACAATCACGAAGAATGGCGAGGACGAGTACGGGGGGTACACCGCGAGCTTGTTCAAGAACGCGACCAAGACAGAACACCTCGCCACGCAGGCGATCGAGGCTCTAGCTCGAGGATAGTGCGATCGGAAAACTCGTTCTTAGTCCACAGCTGGTGGCATGCAACTCTGACTAGGTCGGCTATCGCGCGCCGACTCTCATGGCGGACAAGAGCATTCATGGGTTGGTTCCTGCTAAGTTATCGGCGAATCACAGTGACTGAGTGTCCGGTGGTGGCGGGTTCTGAGCGCGTGGGCCGACCAGGGAATCCGCAGGTCCTCCGCTGGCAATATGCACGCCGACTGAGCGACGAACGCTCGCGGATGGATGCTCCCTAAGGATTTCTGCGAGCGGCTGAGTGGCGGCTTCCGGCGTCATCTGTTCAAGTGGTCCCGCCACTGCTTTTGCGACGAGCGTTCCCCATCGTCGAGGACGTGCGTGAGAAGATCGAGCACCCGTTGGTCTGTGATTCCCTTGCCGATCCACTGTGCGAGGCCGAACGCCACCTGTGCACGTACATCGACAGACGGGTCCTTTGAGAGAACAGCTAAGGCGGTCAGGTCTGCTGGTCGCTCTCGCGCGGCAATCACCCGTACTGCCGCCACTCGGCGGTCCTCGCTCCCGGTGAGAAAGTGAGCCAGTTCAGAGTCGCCGAGCTCATTAGGTCGTACCGCCGCAAGCGCAGCTGCCGCAGCGCCGACTACATCCACCACCGGCCCAAAGAATGGGTCCTGGCTGGGTGGGTTGATCACCAGGGACCGGAGGACGGGAATAATCCGCATCACGACGGGTTCGGGGATTAAGCCACCCAACTTTCTAAAGCTCTCGAGTGGTGCCGTAAGTTGTTGCGAATAAAGTGATTTCAGCATCAAGAGTTCGAGAACAGGATCCCAGTCGGCCTGATCTGGGTAGCACGCGTTTATCAACACCAGCACTCCAGCGTAATTCACGCTGCGATGTGAGTATTGGCCTCGCCCAAGTTCTTCGATGTCGTTGGCAACCTTAGAAGCGAGATTCGCGATGAGACCTGCTGCAGTCTCTTGGCCGAGGTCGCGTACGTCGCCAAACGCTTGAAGGGATGCGATATCACCGTCTGCGATTCTTGTGCGGAGCGCATCCCGAACAGACGGGTCGCATTTCGCTAGCACTTCTGAGATTGCTTCCGCCAATTCAAAGTTGTCTGTTTCTCCTCGCTGCTCAAGAGCAACCAGATCTGAACCGATCCATGCGTCCTCTGGGATCTCCCGGATAAGCCCAGCATAGTGATGTGCCATGAGCTGATCATCCATCTGAGGAAGCGAAATAACGTGGTCGACAATATCGCGGACCGATTCCTTCGACGCACTCAGAAGCAGATCTGACATGGTTTCCAGGACTGCGCGGCTGACCCAGAATGTGGCCTTTACACGCTCGCCGAACGAAGTCGGGTCTCTCAGTACTTCAAGCAAAAACGCAATGTGCCGGTCCGACCTGTCGGCTACCAGAACGTCTGCGGCAGATTGCAGCGCCGCGAGATCCGCACGGACAGATGTCGATGTGGAACGTTCAAGGTCGATTACGTTGACGTCATCGATCACCGGACCCGCTGGCCCGTTGCGCAGCAGATGCCGGACGGCAAGCTCGACAGACTTCTGGTCACCTGTTTGGCGCAGGAGGCTCAAAGCGTTTGTTACATACTCGCGATCCGGTCCCGCGTCGGCAGTCATGACCATCCGCTCGGCGAGTATTCCTGCGGTGGATCGCCACGCATTGTGGTCGGCCGATATCCCTGCGATCAGCGAGGCCGCCCGAAGACGAAGCCATGTCTTGTCGCTTGCACCGAACGTCCAACTAGTGTCCTTCGCCCACTTTTTGTACACCGATTCCCAGAATTCCTGGAGTCCCATGCCACCTCTTGAGTACGCCACCAAGCGGCCAAGGTATCTCGCCCGGTAATCGCGCCCGGGATGTTGTTACTTTCCCAGCCACTCGTCGTGAAGACGATGTTTGCGCTTGACCCGAGGATGGCGGCTACGGTCGGGTCCTGCGCAGGCAAACCGGCTCTTCGAAGTTGAGCGGGCAATGCCTGGTCAGGGCCGCGGCGTGTCGTTGAGGTGAGACGCCCCTGGTCTCCGG
>NZ_LZTC01000084.1:0-526 GCF_001665905.1 Gordonia sp. 852002-50395_SCH5434458 | reverse complement strand
GGTGTTGGATATCGCGCAACGTCATGCCGCCGGCATAGAGCGAGATGATGATGTCATCGAGGCCACCGAGCCGGCGCGACCCCTTGGGGACCAGACGTGGGGTGAACGTGCCGTCACGGTCACGAGGGACGTTCAGCTCGACCGGACCGGCTTCGGAGGCGACCGTTTTCGGGGTCGACCCGTTGCGGGCATTCGGCAGTTCCCGACCGGCCGGGTCGCCCTTGTCATAGCCGAGGTGATCGGTCAGTTCGGCTTTCAGCCCACGTTCGAGGGCGAGTTTGATCAGACCCGGAATTAGGCCACCGTCCCCGGTGATCTGAACCTGCCCGGTATCGATCTGGGCCAACAACTCATCGACCATGCCCGAAGCCGCCAACGCCTCGGCCACCTCCGCAGTCGAACGTGGCTCGGCCAGCTCAGGCAACTGATGATCGTCGTGGCCCTGCTGCTTGTCGTCTAACGCCATGCTCATAGATCTTCCTCTCACTGATGAGCACTGGACTTACACAGACCATCTGACACCCCC